>CAJMNP010000054.1 GCA_905214895.1 uncultured bacterium
ATGGGCGTCTCCTCCATCACCACCTTCGTCGAGTCCACCTCTGGCGCTGCCGACGGTGGCCGCACGGGTCTCACCTCTGTCACCACCGGCGTGCTGTTCATCCTCGCCGCGTTCTTCTCCCCCGTCGTCTCCATCGTTTCCAGCGCTGCCACCTGCGGTGCTCTGGTCTACGTCGGCTACCTCATGATGAGCGAGGCCTCCGAGATCGACTGGTCCGACGTGTCGCAGGGTTTCCCGGCGTTCATGATTGTCGCCGGCGTGCCCTTCACCTACTCCATCTCTGCCGGCATCGGTCTGGGCTTTATCGCCTACGTGGTCGTCGCGCTCTTTAAGGGCGAGGCCTCCAAGATCAAGCCGCTCATGTGGATCGCGGCCCTTGCCTTCCTCGTCTACTTCTTCGTGGCGTAACGGCATAGTCTGCTAAAGCAAAACACCAAAGCGCGGAGTCGCATCGAGCGGCTCCGCGCTTTGCTTTTAAAGCCAGGCGCCACACGGACGCGCGATGTATTGCTTCGCAAGTTTTGGACGTTTTGCTCTCCAAACGGCACTACCGCCGGCTACATCCTGCAGATATGCTGGGCGTAATCGCATAGGCCCTATGAGGATGGGAGTAACCATGGCCGCCTTGTTCACGACCCCCAAGCGCAATGACAAAACCTCTGGAGCCCATTTTGTCGAGCCCGACGTGCGCCGTCGCACGCTGCTCGCACACGGCAGCTGGCGCCGCGTGACACGCCGCATCGTTGTAGGCGCCGTATGCGCGCTCACGGTAAGTTCGCTGCTCATGCCGAGCGTCTCGCTCGCGGCCGACTGGGTGGACGTCGGCGGCACCCAATACAACGCCGGCACCGCGGCGGGCGACGCCGCCGGCACCTGGAGCTGGGACGGCGCCGACGACATGAAGCTCAACGGCTATAACGGCGGCGCGATCGAGGCAGCGGGCAAGCTCAACGTGAGCTACGAGGGCAACAACACCGTCACTAACGACAACGGCCGCGGCATCAAGGTTAAGGATGGCGCGAACGAGAACGCCGAGCTTAATATTCAGGGCGACGCGTCCAGCACGCTCAACGTGACATCTTCTCGTGACGCCATCACTTCCGTCGGCAACATCAACATCGACGGCGCTGGCACTGTCAACGCCACGAGCACCGAGCACGATGCCATCGATGCCGGGGGCGATGTCACCATCAAGGGCTCGGGAAACGTTAACGCCACGGGCGATTCGGATGGCATCAGGGCCGACGGCAACATCACGATCGACAACAGCGGAACCGTCACCGCCAAGGCCACCGAGGATCAGGGTATCGATGCTAACGAGAACCTCATCATAAAGGGCGGCGGCAAGGTAGAGGCAAGCTCTATCAAAGACAATGCGATTTGGGCCGACGGCAACATCGAGATCTCGGGTGGCAGCCAGGTCAAGGCAAGCTCCGAGGAAGACGCCGCCATCGACGGTAAAAACAGCCTCACGGTCACGAACGCTTCCCTCAACGCAAGTGGCGTTGGGTATGGCATCTATGTCTACAAGGGCATCACGCTCGATGGCGCGACCGTGACGGTCCGCGCAAGTTCAGATGGCGGGGAAGCCAGCGCACTCTTCACCGATGAGGACAACATCGTCATCAAGAACGGCTCGACTGTGGATGCGCTCGCAGAAGGCAGGTTCTCGGTTGCAATCTCCACCAGTAATTTCTACTCCGACGAAGCGGGTGGCCATATCTACATCAGCGACTCCGTTGTCAAGGCCATAGCCCGCTATGCCGAGACCGGCGGCGACGGCCCCGACCACTACAGTGGAGACCAAAACGACGAAATCATCCCTGAGTCCGAGGGCCTGAACATCGGCATCTTCGCGCAGACCGAGAAGGGCATCACGCCCGCGACCATCTCGATCGTCCGCAGCAAGGTCACGGCCGAGGGAGACACGGCGGCTATCTTCGCCCTTGCCATGAGCGCGGACGGCAAGGCGATCGGCACCATCGAAATCAAGGACGCCATCATCCAGACGCCTGCAGGCGGCAAAGTCATTGACTATCGCAACAAGGAAGAGCTCAGCGACGGCATCGTCTACGAGGCGGGGCAGACCATTGGCACGGGCGATGCCACGATTGACTCCCCCTATGACGCCGCTGTCGCCAAGAGCACGGTCATCGTGCCTCCCGAGGAGACCAAGCCCGAGGAAAAGCACGGCAAGACCAAGCCCGAGGGTTCCAAGTCCGAGGGCACGAAGACAACCAAGACCGTTGCAGTTGCAGCCAAGGGAGCCAAGACCGTCGGCAAGCTCGCGGCAACCGGCGACACCTCGAACGCAGCCATCGTGGCAGCCGCCCTTGCGGGAACAGCCGCCATCGCCGCAGGCGCCCTGGCGAGTCGCAAACGTTCGTAAACACTTTTTCGCACAGGACGGGTGGATCGCAGCCCTTGCCTTCCCCGTCTACTTCTTCGTAGCGTAAGGGCAAGGCTGCAAAAGCTGAACAATAAAGCGCGGAGTCGCCATGCGGCCCCGCGCTTTTCTTTTAGCGTCGGTCCCTGCGCCGGCGTGCGGCCTATTTCTCCCCCATTTTGGCCATTTTGCCCTCCAAACGGCACTACCGCCGGCAACATCCAGCAGATACGCTGAATCTAGTCGTATAGGCCCTATGAGAACGGGAGCAACCATGGCAGCCTTGTTCACGACCCCCAAACGCAATGACACTACCGCCGGAACCCATGTTGCCGAACCCGACGTTCGCCGTCGCATAGGACTCGCGCACGGCAGCTGGCGCCGCGTGACGCGCCGCATCGTCACGGGCGCCGTGTGCGCGCTCACGGTGAGCTCGCTGCTCATGCCGAGCGTCTCGCTCGCAGCGGAATGGGTCAAGGTCGGCGGCAACAAGTACAACACCGCGGCGAGCGACGAGGCCGGTACCTGGTCGTGGGACGGCGCCGACGACTTGAAGCTCAACAACTATAACGGCGGCGAGATCCAGGCCGCAGGCAAGCTCAACGTGAATTACTCGGGGACCAACATCGTCACTGCCGAATGGATCGAAAGCATCAACGTTTCTCATGGCACTAACGAGAATGCCGAGCTCAATATCCAAGGCGACGCGGGCAGCACGCTCAGCGTGACATCTACTGAGGACGCTATCCTCTCCACGGGTAATATCAACATCGACGGAGCCGGATCCGTCAACGCCACGAGCGCTGGGTTTGATGCCATCGACGCCGAGGGCGATCTCGCTATCAAAGGTTCGGGCAACGTCAACGCCACGGGCGTATCGGATGGCATCAGGGCAAACGGCAATATCACGATTGACGACAGCGGGGCCGTCACCGCCAGGGCTACCAAGGACAAGGGTATCGGAACCGACAAGAACCTCACCATCAAGGGTGGCGGCACAGTCGAGGCAAGCTCAGCCGATGGTGAGGCCATTTGGAGCGGCGGCAACATCAATATCTCGGACGGCAGCCAGGTCAAGGCGAGCTCCGAGAAAGACGCCGCCGTCGAGGCCAAGGGCAGCCTCGCAGCCACAAACGCCTCCCTCAACGCAAACGGTGTTGAATATGGCGTCTATGCCCACAAGGGCATCACACTCGATCATGCAAACGTGACAGTCCGCGCAAGTAAAGGCAGATACGGTGACGCCATTGCCCTCTTCACCTACCAAGACGATATCGTCGTCAAGAACGGCTCCACCGTGGACGCGTTTGCGGAAGGCGAGGTTTCGGCTGCATTCTCCACCAGAAACGATCGACCCAACGAGAAGGGTGGCCACATCTACATCAGCGACTCCGTTGTCAAGGCCATAGCCCGCTATGTCGAGAACGGCGACGGCCCCACCCCCTACAGCGAAAACCAAGATGGCGAGACGAGCCCCGAGCCCCAAGGCGAGAACATCGGCATCATCGCCCAGACCAGCGAGGGCATCACACCCGCAGTCATCTCGATCATCCGCAGCAAGGTAACGGCCGAAGGAGATACAGCGGCAATCTTTGCCCGTGCCATGAGCGCTGACGGCAAGACAATCGGCACCATCAAGATTGAGAACGCCGCCATCCAGACGCCCGAAGGCGGCAAGGTCATTGACTATCGCAAGCTCCGTGACGGCATCTACGAGGCAGGCCAAGCCATCGGCACGGGCGACGCCACGGTCGACTCCCTCTATATCAAAGCAGTCGCCAAAAGCACGACCATCGCACCTCCCGAGGTAGCCAAGCCGGAAGACCCCAAGCCCGACGAGACCAAGCCCGCAGAAAGCAAGCCCGCGGAGTCCAAGCAGAACCCCAAGCCTGAGGGCTCAAAGCCGACCAAGGCCGTTGCGGCTTCAACCACGAAAGCCAAGACTACCGGCGTGCTCGCGGCAACCGGCGACACCTCGGGTGCGGCCATCGTGGCAACCGTCCTTGCAGGAACAGCCGCTATCGCCGCAGGCACCATGGCGAGCCGTAAGCGCTCTTAGACGCCCCTGCGCACATGGCAGCTCCCGCGAAGGCCCCGAGCCCCAGCACCGTTTAACAACGCCACCGCCGAGCTCCCCTCCGGCGGTGGCGTTTTCCATATGCGTCCGCAGGGGATGCACGAGATTGTCTTTGGTCTAGCCCAACCGGCATACGCTGGCGTGCGACAATTGGGGCTGCCGATATCACAACACTGAGAGAAGCCCGTCATGGAAGCGCATCAAAAGCAGATAACCGTTTATTCGAATCATACGGAAAGCGCGCCTGTCATCTACCTTCCTGTGGTCGTGGGCGACGGCAGCGAGGTTTATAAGTGTTGCCGAGAGCTCAACTGTCCGCCATTCGCCCTTGTCACCATTGGCGGGCTCGATTGGAATCGCGAGCTGAGCCCCTGGGCATGCGACGGGACCGTACGCGATGCCGAACCTTTCGGCGGCCAAGCTGCCGATTTTCTTGATGAGCTGCTGAATCAGATAATCCCCCAGGTCGAGTCGTCGCTTCCTCAGCCGCCCACCTGGCGCGGCATTGCCGGTTACTCGCTCGCGGGCCTCTTCGCACTCTGGTCCCTCTGGCAAACCGATGTCTTTGGCCGCGCCGCAAGCGCATCGGGGTCCCTGTGGTTTCCCGAATTTGTCCACCGTGCCAGCACGGCCCCTTTTGCCGGCAGCCCGCAAGCCGTCTATCTATCACTCGGCAAAAAGGAAACCAAGACGCCCAACCGCATGATGCGGCATGTACTCGACAACACACACGCGATGGAAGCGTTGCTCGTCGAGCGCGACATTCCAACAACGCTGGAGCTCAACCCCGGCAATCACTTTGCCCAAACCGACTTGCGCATGGCCCGTGGCATCCACTGGATACTGACGCATTAAAAATGGTGCCCACGCGCATATACGCATGGGCACCATATCTTGTTTTAGCTGAACGCAGCTGCTACTCAGCAGTCTCCTCAAGCTCGGAGACATCAAACTCAAAGTCGTTACCCGGTAGGATGGCATTGAGCACAATGCCCACCAGCGAACCCACGGCAAGGCCCGAAAGCGAAATGGTCACGCCGCCCAGCTCCAACACGATGGCGCCGGCGGTGCTGTACGCGATGCCGAGCGAAAGCACGAGCACCAGAGCTGCCACCAGCACGTTGCGGTTGTTCTGGAAATCGACCTGGTTCTCGATGAGGTTGCGAACGCCCACGGCGCTGATCATGCCATAGAGCACGAGCGACACGCCGCCGATTACACACGCCGGCATGGCCGCAATGACAGCCGCGAACTTGGGGCAGAACGAAAGTACGATGGCGCAGCACGCGGCAATGCGAATCACGCGCGGGTCGAACACGCGCGTCAGGGCGAGCACGCCGGTGTTCTCGCCATACGTAGTGTTGGCCGGAGCACCAAAGAGCGAAGCCAGAATCGTGGCAAGGCCATCGCCAAGCAGGGTGCGATGCAGGCCGGGATCGGCAATGTAGTTGCGCTCGCAAGTCGAGCCGATAGCGGAGATATCGCCGATATGCTCGATCATAGTCGCAAAGGCCAGCGGCATGATGGTGATGATGGCCGTCGTGGCAAGACCGCTATCGAACTGCGGGCCAAAGAGCGCAAACACGGTGTTGTCCCACACGATGGGAAGACCGACCCACGGCGCGGCGGCAACGCCCGAAAAATCGACCTCACCCAACGCGGCCGCAACGGCATAGCTCACCACAACGCCCAGCAGAATCGGCACGATCTTGACCATGCCACGGCCCCAGATGTTGCAGATGACGAT
>CAJMNP010000055.1 GCA_905214895.1 uncultured bacterium
CCATCGGTGAGAACGTCGATTACTCGCTGCTGACCGACCCGACCGAGCTCGCCCTGTCGCGTAAGCTCAACGAGCTCACCGACCTCATCGCCAGCTGCGCTCGCGACCGCGCTCCGTTCCGTCTGACGCACTTTGCCGAGGAGCTCGCCGGTGACTTCCACAGCTTCTATGCTGCCTGTCAGGTGCTGCCGAGCGAGGGCCGTCCCGTCGACCCCGAGCTCTCGCGCGCCCGTCTGGCCGCCTGCGACGCCGTCCGCGTGACGCTCGCCCTGGTGCTCACCCTTGTTGGCGTGACCGCCCCCGAGCAGATGTAATCTGCGGGTCATTTGACCGCGCAGGCTTGGTTTAACTGAGCCTTGAAAGCCCGATCTCCATCGCGGAGGTCGGGCTTTTTGCGTTTGGCAGGGCTTTTTGGCGTGTTGGAAAATGCTACAAAAACGCAACTATACCGGTTTACGGGACTGAATCGCTGTCTGGCGACCATGGCGCCAATAGCGAAATTAAAACCGCAGGTAGACGGCTTGCCGAATATAAAAAATGCAGGGTATGGTTGGCTTGCGCCGTTCTTGCACCGTAATCCGCCATAGTTTTGAAAATGACCCCTTGGGGACGGAGGAATACGGATCATTTTTGTCCCGGGTGAGAGCAGTGCGAAACCGTCCGCCACGAATCGCGCTTATCTACTACGTTTAGTCGCATACCCCGAACCATGATTAAAGGTGCGATATTAAAACCGCAGGTAGCGGGCTTGCGATTTTAGGAAGATCGAGGGAATGGTCAGGGGTCGTGGGTCAAACGTAGTAGATAGGCGCGTTTCGTGGCGCGGCTATTCCGGATGCCACGGCTTCACTCCTCTGGCGCGACATTTCAAGGCGCTTTTGAGGGAGAGTGTCTCTGATGACTGGGCGTTTAAGAACGTCCAATGACTAAGTTGCAGGTGGTTGCGGTTGTGTTACACTAACGCTGCGTATATGACGCAATCATCTCGATACAGATCAATGATGTCCGTCGTTTTTGTACGGAGCTAGACTGTTTAGCCGCCCTGAAGGAATATGCAGGGAGCATGTGATCACAGGGCTTGAAAAGAAAGTTGAGCAAACACTGTGTCTGATCAACAGCAAGAAAACGAAATAACGATGGCGCAAACCGCTCCCGCTGCACCGGTTGCGTCGGACCAGGTCGTGATGCCTGCGCCGGTGCAGGCTTCGGCTCCTGAGGCCTCCAAGGCCGCTTCGACGCCTGCGCCCGCATCGGCTGAGAAAGTCGCGCCTGCCGCTGGCGAGGGAGTTGCCCCTGCCGCCGAAGAGGATGCCGCGCCCGTAAAGCCCAAGCGCATACGCCGTGCGCCTAAGCCCGCCGCTGACGGCGAGGAGGCCGACAAGCCCAAACGTCGCGCCACGCGCGCGACGCGGGCCAAGCGCACCGTTGCCGATTCCTCCGCGCCGATTTCCGATGAGGTTGCACAGGCCCGTGCGCTGGCGCAAATCAGCGAGGCTCAGGTTGTGCGCGCCCGTCGCCGTGCCGCCGAGCGCGAGGCCGCGGCACTGACCGAGCTTGCAGCGCCGGTCGTCTCCGAGGCGCCTGCGGCCACCGAGGCCCCTGTCGCGGGGCAGCCGACCGAGAAGCCGGCTCCGCGCACGCGTCGTCGTGCGGCCAAGTCTCAGCAGGATGCTGAGCAGGCGGCTCAAGAGTCCGGTGAAGCTCCGTCTCGTTCTGCGCTAGGGGAGGGTGCGCAGCCCTCTGAGTCTGCAACGCCCGCCGAGGCCAACGAGGTTCCCGTTGTCGATCCCGCTCTTCGCCCGCACCGCCGCGGCCGCAAGCCCAAGGCCTTCGTCGAGGCCGAGAAGGCTGCCGCCGCCGCTGCAGCAGCCGCAGCTCAGGACGCCGCGATGACCGCTGCGCCCGCGCCCCTCGCCGATGCTCCTGCCCAGGGAGCCGCTGCCACCGAAGCCGGTGCACCTGCAGAGGGCGAGCCCGCCGATGTTCGCCCCGGTCGCAGCCTTCGCACGGCCGCTAAGCGCTCGTCCAAGGCCAAGGGTTCGAAAAAGGACGCGTTCGAGGATTCTGGCAACGAGGTCGCCGAGACAACCGTCGACTCCGCTCCCGATGCCGAGAACGCCGGTCAGCCGGCAGCCGAGAAGCCCAAGCGTACGCGCAAGAAGTCTGCAAAGGCTAAGGCCGTCGAGCAGCAGGCCGATGCCGAGCCCAATGCCGATGTCGATACCAAGGCCGATAACGAAGTCCCGGCCGGCACCGACGCCGCAACTCCGGCGGCCGAGGGCGCCACGACCGCCGAGGCCGACGAGAACGTCCGCCCCAACCGTCGTCAGCACAAGCGCAACGACGAGCGCAACGAGCGCAAAGATGAGCGCAACAACGACCGCCGCAACCGTCAGCGCGATCGCAAGCAGCGCAACAAGGAGCGCAACGCCGCCCCGACCGAGCCTACGCTTTCGCGCGAGGAACTCGCGGCCATGAAGGTCGCCGAGCTGCGCGAAAAGGCCAAGGAGTTCGAGATCGAGACGACCGGCAAGAAGAAGGCCGAGCTCGTCGAGGAAATTTACACCACCGCTGCGAAGGCCGAGGGCTTCCGTGACATCAAGGGCATTCTGCAGATTCGCCCGGATAGCTCCGGCATCATCCATGCCCACGGCTACATGAAGTCTAGCGACGACGCCTTTGTTCCTGCATATCTCATCCGCTCCGCACGCCTGCGCACGGGCGATGTCATCGAGGGCTCGCTGCGCCCCTCGCGCGGCGGCGACAAGCGCGCCGGCCTTGCCAAGATCACGACCGTTAATGGCATGGATCCCGAGCAGATCCGCAACCGCCCCAAGTTTGGCGACCTTACCCCGGTCTATCCCAATGAGCCTCTGCGTATGGAGCACGGCAAGGATTCCATCACCGGTCGTGCCATCGACATCGTGTCGCCGATCGGCAAGGGCCAGCGCGGCCTGATCGTGTCGCCGCCAAAAGCCGGCAAGACCACGATCCTCAAGAAGATCTGCCAGTCTATCTCGATCAACAATCCCGAGGTTCACCTCATCTGCCTGCTCGTCGACGAGCGCCCCGAAGAGGTCACTGACATGCAGCGCTCCATCAAGGGCGAGGTCGTGGCCTCGACCTTCGATATGCCCGCCGACAACCATACTCGCGTGGCAGAGCTCGTGATCGAGCGTGCCAAACGCATCGTGGAGCTGGGTGGCGACGTCGTGGTGGTGCTCGACTCCATCACGCGCCTTGCCCGCGCCTACAACCTGGCCGCTCCCGCCTCGGGCCGTATCCTGTCGGGCGGTGTCGATTCGGCGGCCCTGTATCCGCCCAAGCGTTTCTTGGGCGCTGCCCGCAACATCGAGAACGGCGGCTCGCTCACCATCCTCGCCTCCGCCCTCATCGATACCGGCTCCAAGATGGACGAGGTCATCTTTGAGGAGTTCAAGGGTACCGGCAACATGGAGCTCAAGCTCGACCGCGACCTGGCCGACCGTCGTATCTTCCCGGCCATCGATCCCGTTGCCTCGGGCACGCGCAACGAGGACCTGCTGGTCGACGAGCAGATGCGCCCGTTTGTCTTTGGCCTGCGCCGTATCCTCGCCGGCATGAACAACACCGAGCGCGCGGCCGCGTCGTTTATCAAGGGCCTCAAGGGCACCAATACCAACCAGGAGTTCCTGGTGCGTTCGGCAAAAAAGCACAGCGATTACGAGCAGACGTTCTAGGCCATCCGCTGCACGCGACAACAACCACAGACATGCCACAAGGGCCGGGGTTTAGATCCTGGCCCTTTTCGTATAGCCGCTCGCCAACGATTATTGACCTCACGACCGGCAAGCAGCGATTTTCCCGTTTCAATCCCGCTTCGTCGCTTGCAATCCCCAAGGGGGTTTCGCATAATAGCTGTTAAGCTTCGCGACGGAAAACGCAGATGAAACGAACCATATACCGTTGCTTTGGGGCATAGCCCCGCTTCATCTTCTCTCGCGCAGCCAACTGAATGATGCGATTTGGGTGCTGGAAGATGGGGAGAGCTCATGGCTTCTTCTGATGCAACACAACGAGCAGTCCTTGCTGGACTTTCCTGCGGAATCGGCCTTGCCGCTCCCGTAGTGATGTATGCTGCCACGCTGCCGTTTTCGTCGGTGAACGAGACGGTCGTCGCGGGCGCTGTTCCCTTTGCCGTGGGTGCGGTGGCGGGCGTGGGAATCTATGCCGCCTCGCTCGGTATTTCTGAATATCGCGTGCAGCATGCCGAGCGCCTGTTCGAGCCCGACGCCATGGGTGGCGCTGCGAACGTCAACCAGCATCAAGATGAGTTCCAGACCGCCTCGATGCCCGCCCAACAGCAGTGGGCTGCTCCTCAGGGCGTTGCCACTGCGGCTCCTGCCGTTGAGGCAAATGCCGCGCAGCCCTCTTCGGTTTTCTCCGGCCTGACCGGTGCCTTCCAGCGCCGTCGTGCCGACGATGGCGTCCCCACCATCGCTCGCGCCGCAGACGCCATGAGCGAGGCCGACGCCTGGTCCATGATCGATAGCATGCTCGACGACGATTCGCCGGTCAGCTGCGATCCTGCGCGCTCACGCGATGTGTACCAGGTCGCCATCGACGAGCTTACCTACGGCGGTAAGACCGGCTCCTATAATCGCGATGACATCGCTGCCGCTGCGCGCGCCGTCTCGGGCTCTCATGCCGCCCCTGCGGGCAGCACGGCCGCCTTTGTGGCGCTCGTGGCTAACGCCGCCAACAACGCCGCCACGGCTCAAACCGTTACGTATGACACTGCCGTGCCCGTGACCCCGGCTGCCGCCACCGCCGTTGACCCCTACGCCGACGAGCCGCTGGCCGTCGACGAGGAGACTATTGCCGCCCGCCGCGCTGCCGAAAGCTCGCTGTGGGGCGCCCCTGTACAGCAGCAGGCGGCGGAGGCGGTTCCGTACAACGCGAACCTTGCCAACATGCCGATCATCAGCGACGCCTCTGCTGCGGCTATCGATCTCGATGACCTTGACGAGCCGGTCATCTCGAACGACATGCCGTATGTGGTCGCTGCCCCGGTCGATGTCCCGGCCTCCGCGTCCCGGTCCGTCGCAGTTGACGAGCCTGTCGATGCGACTTCCGAGGAAGACGTCCCCATGGCCGATTATTCGGGCCACGAGGGCATGTGGGCAGCCGCTGCCGCAATTTTGGACGAGGCCGTCGAGCCTGCTCCCGTTGCCGCTCCGGTGTTTACGCCTGCTCCTCAGCCCGCTGTCCCCGCTTACGTTGGTCGCCACAGCGCCGTGTTTCCCGAGGATACCGCCCGCATCTCGCGCGAAAGTATCGAGCGTGCCGAGGCCATCGCTGCTGGCATCATGGAGAACCGTCGTCACGAGCGCGTCAATCAGATTCTCGAGGAGGAGATTGACCGCCTACAGTCTGCAGCGGTGAGGCGCACGGGCCGTGCCTATCTGAGTGTTATCGAGGGCGGCACCGCCAGCTTTGAGCCGCTCTGTGCGGAGGCATAACTTCTGCATGCTTAAACTCGATCGAAAATGGGCAGTCGCGACCTGCCTAATGGTGCTGCTCATCTGGGGCAATTCGATGGTTCCCGGCACGGGGTCCGGTTCATTGAGCCTGTCGATTATGGAGGCCGTTCGCGGCTTTCTGCACGGCATGGGGCTTCCGTATGAGTGGGTGACCAACTTCGTCATTCGCAAGTGCGCGCATTTTACCGAGTACATGGTGCTCGGCATTCTGGCGACGCACGCTTTCGATATCGAGGGCCGTCGCACCTTTGACGTGCTGCTTCCCACGGCGGTGTTCTTGTTGCTGATCCCCTCGATTGACGAGACGATTCAGCTCTTTGTGCCCGGTCGCGCCGGTATGATCACCGACGTAATGATCGACTGCTGCGGAGCGATGATGGGCGTTGTACTTCGATATCTTCTACGATCGCTCATATGTGCCAAAAAGGCCGCCTAGGACACATTGCTTGGTCCTAGCGGCCTTTCTTTGTTTAGGGGGCTTATACAGGGCGTGGCGGCGTTATTCCGTAGGATGGGATTGCTGGACGTCGTGGCGCCCCTTTGGCGCGCCTACTGCTGAAGCGCGGCGGCACCCAGGGCCAGGCAGCCCATGATGCCCTGCTTGCCCTCGAGGCTGTTGTTGACGATGT
>CAJMNP010000056.1 GCA_905214895.1 uncultured bacterium
GCCTTGGCAAACGACTCAAAGTACTTCGCGCCCTTGACCATGACGCCCATCTTGGCGGCATCGCTCATGGCGGTCATGACGGCGACGGAACCCGTGAGCTTGAGTGCGCACGAGTAGTCGACCATCAGCGCCGCCGAGGTCTTGATAAGGCTGCGCGTGGTGAGAGCGACAAGGCCCGCGAGCAGGAAGTTCCACGGGACGATCTTGTTGGCGAGGTCTTCCATGTGCGACTGGCCCTCGGACTTGAGCGAGTCGGCCGTCTGCACGAGCGAGACGATCGAGCGCAGTTTGGTTTGCGCCGTATTGGCGCGCACGCGCACCAAGATGCTGCCGTCTTCCACGACGGTACCGGCGAACACGTCGTCGCCCACGCTGCGCTCAACGGCCAGCGGCTCGCCGGTCAGGGTCGCCTGGTTGACCATAGCGCTCCCCTGCTCGACGACACCGTCGATGCAAATGGACATGCCAGTGCGCACGGCGACCAGATCGCCGGGCTCGAGCTCGGTCGCAGCAACGCTTACCTCGGTATCGCCGACGACCTTTTGCGCCTTGTCGGGTACATCGAGCAGCGAGTTGATGAGCTCGTTTTCGCTCATGGCGCGGGTGTAGTCCTCGAGCAGCTCGCCCACGTTGAGCAGGAACATTGTCTGGCCCGCGGTGTCGACATCACGCTTGACGAACGAAATGCCGATGGCCGAAGCGTCGAGCACGGGAACGGTCAGGCGCGGCTGCGCCAGCTCATGAAGGGCAGCGCGCAAAAATGCCATGTAACCGGCCACGACAAACACCGCACGCAGAGGCGTCGGCAAGAACCAGCGGCGCGCGTAGTGGGCGCCGACGAGTGTCGCCAGGTCCATAACGAGTTTGTGCTTGCGCGGCTCAAGCTGCATCACATAGCCCGACTTGGCATCGGCGATAGCTTGAGCATCGAGTGCGCCCAAGGCGTCGAGCACGCTCGCGCGACGTGGCTCGTCGTATTCGAGTGCCATCTGGCCGATGCGGCCGTAGACGCGCACCTTGTGCACGCCGTCGATGTCGCCGCCAAGCTTAAGAAGTGCATCGAGATCGCTCTCTGGCACAGGACCCGCCAATTGAAGACGGGTCCTGCCGGGGATCTCGCTAATAATCGAGAATCTCATAGTTTGTGCCTGGGAGCGTTACTCGGCTGCCTCGTCAGCAGCGGCCTCGCTCTGGGTGATGTAAGCAGCCTCGGCAACCATGTCGTCGACATTAGCCTTGGCCTGCTCGACCATGTCCTGGTAGCCGTTCTTGATGCGCATGCCGCACGCGATACCCTGCACGCAGGCATTCTTGACCGGAGCGCTGGTAAGCAGCTTGATGCCGGCCGTGCCAAGCAGAAAACCGCCACCAACAAGCAGGGTGTTAAACGTCGACTTTTTCATGTTGCTTCTCCCTTTTGCCGCATTGGACGCGGCATGGTGCTTCAGCACCCGAGTAAACAAGTTTGCTCGAGCACGCTTTTGAAATATCTCAATTTTATCTAACTATCTAGGTCAGCCATGGCTAACCTTTTGAAAATTAACGATGCGGAGTAACCGATTGTCAATGTGAGAAAGGGACTGTCCCTTTGCCCCTTCTTACAACTGCCAGGTAGCTGCTTCCTTTTGCAGCGCCACCATGCGGGCGAATTCTCCACCTGCCGCCTTGAGCTGCGCCGGAGTGCCCTGCTCGGCAACCACACCATCCTTGAGTACAACGATTTTGTCGGCATTTTCCACCGTACGCATACGGTGGGCAATAACGATAACCGTCTTACCTGCAAGCAGACGGGAGAGCGCCTGCTGAACCACGGTCTCGTTCTCCACATCCAAGCTCGCCGTCGCCTCGTCCAACAGCACGATAGGCGCGTCTTTGAGCAGCGCACGGGCGATAGAGATGCGCTGGCGCTCACCGCCGGACAGCTTGGAGCCGTTCTCGCCGATCATGGTGTCATAGCCCTGCGGCATGCGGCTCACAAACTCGTCGCAGTTGGCGGCACGCGCGGCAGCAAGCACTTCCTCATCGGTGGCATCGCGACGACCAAGACGGATGTTTCCCATCACCGTGTCGTCAAAGAGCAGCACGTCTTGGAACACAATGGCGTAGTCGCGCAGCAGCACCTCGGGATCCACGCTCGCAACATCCACGCCGCCCACGGTGACCGTGCCCGCAGTGGCATCCCAAAAGCGCGCGGCCAGGCGGCTCACCGTGGACTTACCGGAGCCCGAAGGACCGACCAGTGCCGTGACCTCGCCTTCCTTGGCGGTAAAGCTCACATCGGTAAGAACTTTCTCGCCGGCGCGGCCGTCCTCGCCCGCACCATAGCCAAATGCCACGTGATCGAACACCACATCGTGGCCTACGGGCTCAAACTGCTCGCTGCCCCGCGCCACGGGCTCTTCCATGATGGAACGCATGCGCTTGGCCGACGACTCGGCGGCAAACAGCTCGGACATCAGCATCAGCGCCTGATCAAAGGGCGCATAGATGCGGCTCACCATAAGCAGGAAGGCAAACATCACCAAAAAGTCGACCTGGCCGGAGGCGACCATCGCAGCGCCCGTGACCAACGTGGTGGCAATCCCCAGGCGCAGGATGGCAAAGGCGGAGTTGACCAAAAGCCCATTGGCGAGCTCGCCTTTGGTGGTCTCGCGCTCCTCGGCATCGATCACGGCGTTGAGCCCCTCAAGATAATGAGCCTCCTGGTTGGTGGCGCGGATCTCGCACACGCAGTCGAGCGTCTCCTGGATCGCCTCGGTAACCTTGACCTTCTCGGCGCGCACATGGTCGAACACCGGGGTCATGGGGCCGCGTGTCAGATACAGCACGGCAAAGGCCACGGGCACGCTCCAAAACGCCGCGATCGCCAGCTGCCAGCAAAAGAACAGCGACGCCACGAACACAATGGCGCTTGCGATGATGGCACCCCAAAGCTCTCCCAGCACGTGGCTGTAGGCGTGCTCCATGGCCTGGACGTCGCCCATGATGGTCTCGGTTAAATCGGCCAGATCACGACGGCCAAAAAACGACAGCGGCAGCTTGCGCAAGCGCTCGGCAATCTCCATACGCTGCTTGCCGCGCTCCTCGTAAAAGATGCAGTAGGTGTAGTAATACTGCTGCCAGTTAGAGGCAAAGAGCAACACGAAAAAGACCAGGAGGCCGCCCACAATCGGCAGGGCATCCGGCAGGTCGGCACCGGTGGCGAGATGTTCGACAAAACCGGCCATGACCAGGAACAATAAGCCCATGCCGGCCATGGTAATGAGATTGGTGAGCGCGGTCCAGAAAATGCCGCGTTTTACGCCGGCGACGCCTTTATCGGATAGGAAATACTTCTTTTGGAATGAGGCGAACATTTAGGCCTCGCCTCCCTTCGTGACGGCGGCATCCGCGGTCGCTGCAGTGATTTTCCAGCTCGCGGCCTGTTCGTATTCGGCCCACATCTTGGCGTATAGACCCTTTTGGGACAGCAGCTCGGCATGGGTGCCAGTCTCCTGCACGCTACCTTGGTTGAGCACCACGATCTTGTCGGCCCCCACCACGGTCGAAAGCCGGTGCGCGATCATAATGACTGTGCGACCCGCCGCCAGTTTGCTAAAGGCGCGCTGGATGAGCGCCTCGTTCTCGGGGTCGGCAAAGGCTGTGGCCTCGTCGAGCACCACGATGGGCGCGTCCTTAAGGATTGCGCGGGCGAGCGCCACGCGCTGGACCTCGCCGCCCGAAAGGTACGCCCCGCCGGCGCCGAGCATGGTGTCGATGCCCTGCGGGAGCTTGGCCACGATATCGTCGCACTGGGCCGCGGAGAGGGCCGCGCGCACTTCGTCGTCAGTGGCTCCAGGCTTGGAGGCGCGCACGTTATCGGCAAGTGTTTGGCGGAACAGCTGGTTGGTCTGAAACACAAAGGCGACCTGGTCCATGAGCTCGTGCGGATCCATGTCACGAACGTCTACGCCGCCCACGAGCACACGACCCAAGGAAACATCCCAAAAACGCGGGATCAGGCTTGCGCAGGTTGACTTGCCGCCGCCCGAAGGACCCACAAGCGCAAGGGTGCTACCTGCGGGAACGCTAAAGCTCACATGATCGACGGCAGGCGCCTCAGCACCATCGTAGGTAAAGCTCACGTCCTCAAAGCGCACATCGCTGCCAGCGGGGTGCTTGGGTTGAGCGGGCACGGAGAGCTGCTTGGAATCCATAACGCTTCGGATGCGAGCCAGCGAATCGGCACTCATCTGAGACGCCTCGCCCACAAACATAAGCTTGGTCATGGCCGTCGGCACCACGGCTGAAAAGATCGCGTAAAACGTAAAATTGACCATAAAGTGCGCGAAGTCCGTCTCGCCCGGCGCCAGCAGCAGCGCCACAGGCAAAAGAAATGCCACAAGGCCGTTGAGCGCAGTAAGGTTGAGCACCTGCGGACCCCGGCAAAACGTACCCGCATAGTTTTGCGCCATATCGGCGTATTCGGCGATCGCATCGTGGAACGCCTTAAAGGAGTAGACCGTCTGCTGGAATACCTTGACCACGGGGATGCCGCGTACGTATTCGGTGCCGGTCTTGTTCATCTTGACCAGCGCGCCCATGTAAGCCTTCATAAACTCGGCGCCCTTGCCGCTCATCATGGTGGCCATGGCGCAAAACGAAACGACGACCGAGATTAAGCATGCCGCGCCCAAACGCCAATCGAGGGCAAATAGCAGCACAAGCAGGCCCACGACCATGGCGGTGGCACCGGCGATATCGGGCAGCATGTGCGCGAGCAGCGTCTCGGTGGAGGCGGCACAGCCGTCTACGATACGGCGCAGCTCACCGGTGGCGTGCGTGTCAAAGTAGCCGAGCGGCAGCTTAAGCAGATGCTCGCTCGTAGCCTTGCGGATATTGGATGCGCAGCGAAACGCGGACAGGTGCGTGCACATGAGTCCCACGAAATAGACCACGATGCTTGCCAGGGCAAAACCAACAGCCCACCAACCATACATCGCGATGTCGGCGGCCTCGCTCCAGTTGGGCGCCACGGCAATCAGGTCTCGCGCAACAAGCCAGATGCACACGTACGGGCCAAAGCTCAACAGCTGCGAGAACGCCGAGAGGGCCATGCCCAAATACGTTAGGGATTTACGGTCACCGGCATATGCAAGTAGCTCGCCGATGCCACCGCCTTCCTTTTTTGATCCCTTTGCCATGAGATTCCTTTCTAACGGCTTGAGAGTTAACCGTAAGAAACTTATCATGGGCGTGTTAGCCAGGGCACACAATTGGGCCAGGCGTGGACGTTTTCGCAAATGAAGGGGACGCTTTTGAAAATGCGGCGGGCAGCAACCGATATAACCGAGCTCTACGCACCGCAGTTTGAGCAGTTTGGTCTGCAGCTTTCCGGCAAGGGCGCCGTCTTTACCGGCGAGGTGGCAAACGATCGGGCACACGGACGCGCATGGATCATGCCCCTTTCCCCCACCTGCATCGTCATGGAGCATTTCATTACCCCGACGCACAACATGCAGCTAGCCGAATACACGCCCGAACCGTACGCGTGCGTGAGCGAGGTCAGCGCGCCCACGCTCATGTGCATGCCCGAAGCCGGCATAACGCCTGCAAACCTTAAACTCTTGCATGGACCGTGGCCAAACAATGCCGTGTGCAGCTTTATCCAAGATAACTGTGGCGAGGAGTTAAGCCCGCTGTTTGCAGGGCAGCTCTATCACTCGCGCTCGGTGCTCTTTTTGCCTGGATATTTTGACGAACTGGAGCACCGCTATCCCGCCGAGTTCGCGGGGGTCTTTGAGGCGTTTGCCGAGTCGTGGCACGAGGAGGCAGCATCTGCCATCTGCCACACACTACGTCGAATCAACGAGGACCGCGCTCGCGCCGTAGGCGGACACGTCTATATGCAAGGCATCGTGGAGACCATGGTCGCGGAGCTCGCCTGTTCGCGCGCGGCCCACAAGCAGGCGCAGCAGGCGGCAGACACACGCGCCAGCGTGACCATTGCCGAGGAAGCGACGGCGATGATTGAGTGTGCGCTCGACAAAGGCAGGCGTGTGGGTGTCAACGAAGTGGCCGAGAGGCTCTACACAAGCCGCTCCAAGCTATGCGCCACCTTTAAGGCCCAAAC
>CAJMNP010000057.1 GCA_905214895.1 uncultured bacterium
GCGCCGGTGGCCATAGCGAGCTTCATGGCCTCCTCAACGTTGTCGCGATCCCTGTACCACTTGTGCAGGAACGCAGCGAGGGTGCAGTCGCCGGCGCAGACGGAAGAGACCAGCTTAATGTTGAACTCACGCTTGGCGTACCAGATGTCCTCGCCGTTGGAGAAGTAAGCGTCGCCGCGGCTACCACGGGTGAGCAGCACGTTCTGAACGCCGGCCTCGTGAGCCAGCTTCATGGCAACGCGGACCTCGTCGTCGGTGTCGACCGGCACGCCGAAGATGGCCTTCATCTCGTGATGGTTCGGCTTGATGAGCAGCGGCTTCTTGTGAGCGAGCTCCTTGAGCTTATCGGAGGACAGGTCCAGGACGACGTCGGCGCCACGGGCCTGAGCATGCTCCATGACCTTGGCCAGGAAGTCAGACGTGGCTTTGGGAGGCACGGAGCCGGAGACGATCAGGCACTCGAGGTCGCCCGCGGTATCCAGGATGTTGTAGAGCTCCTCCTGATGCTGCGGCGTGATCGGGGCGCCGGGGTTCAGGATGCCGTACTCATGCTGGCCATCGTTGACGTAGGTGTTGATACGCGTGATGCCGTCGGTCCAGACCGGGCGGCACAGGCAACCCAGGTTCATGACCTCCTCGACGATGAACTTGCCCGTGAAGCCAGCGAAGAAGCCGAGCGCGACGGTGTCGACGCCCATCTTCTTAAAGGCGAAGGACACGTCGAGGCCCTTGCCGTTAGCCGTGTAGCTGGCCGAGCCGGTGCGGACGTTCTCGTCGGGCTCGAGCGGAGAGCTCGAAACCGTCATGTCGACAGCCGGATTAGCGGTTAGCGTGTAGAACATTTACAGTACCCCCTGTATATGTGAGGGCCGCGTGATTGGCCCATTCCAACCACGCGGTTACCTCTGATACCAAATTAGCGAGCTGCGGACTCGAGCAGTGCCTTGACCTCGGCGGCAGTGTTGCAGGCGAGCGCCTTCTCGGCAAGCTCGTCGCACTCGGCCTTGGTCCACTGGCTGATGGTCTTGCGGGCGCGCAGGATGGACGGAGCGCTCATCGAGAACTCCTCCAGGCCCCAGCTGATCAGCAGCGGCTCAAGCAGCGGATCGGCAGCGGCCTCGCCGCACATACCGACCATGATGCCGGCCTTCACGCCGCTCTCGATGATGTTCTTGAGCGAGCGGAGCACGGCGGGATAGTACACCTGGTACAGGTTGGAGATGGTGTCGTTGCCACGGTCGGCGCACATGGTGTAGCCGATCAGGTCGTTGGTGCCGATGGAGAAGAAGTCGGCGACCTCGGCCAGGCGGTCAGCGAGCAGCGAAGCGGCGGGCGTCTCGACCATGATGCCGACCTCGATGTTCTCGTTGAACTTGCGACCCTCTTCGGTCAGCTCGGCCTTGCACTGCTCGACGAGCTCCTTGACGGCCACGACCTCCTCGACGCAAGTGACGAGCGGGATCATGATCTTGACGTCACCAAAGGCGCTGGCGCGCAGCAGGGCGCGGAGCTGGACCTTGTACTGGTCGGGATTGGCCAGGCAGTAACGCACGGCGCGGAAGCCCATGAAGGGGTTATCTTCCTTGACCATGTGCAGGTACGGGATCTCCTTGTCGCCGCCCACATCGAGCGTGCGGATGATGACCGGAGCGCCCTTGAGCGCGCTGGCAACCTTACGGTAAGCGTTGAACTGCTCCTCCTCGGAAGGAAGCTCAGCAGAGTCCATGAACAGGAACTCGGAGCGGAACAGACCGATAGCCTCGGCGTCGTGATCGAGCGCGTTGGGCACGTCATCGGGGTTACCGATGTTGCAGGCAATGATCTTCTTGATGCCATCGGCAGTCACGGACGGCTTGCCACGGAAGGCCTCGAGGGCTGCCTTCTCGGCAGCGAAAGCCTCGGCCTTGGCGGTGTAGGCGGCGAGCGTCTCCTCGTCGGGATCGGCCTCGACGACACCCTTGCCACCGTCGACGACAACGGTCATACCGTTGCGAAGCGCGGTGCAGCTGTTGGCAACCGAAAGGACGGCCGGGATCTCGAGGGCACGCGCGATGATCGCGGAGTGCGACGTGCGGCCACCGGTCTCGGTGACGATACCGGCAACGTGGGCCTTATCGATCGTGGCGGTCATGGACGGCGTAAGGTCGTGCACGACAACGACGGTGTTCTCGGGCAGGACGGAGAGGTCGACGACCTCCTTGCCCAGCAGCTCGGCCAGGATACCGGTGCGGATGTCGGCGATGTCGGCCGCGCGCAGACGGAACATCTCGTCGTCCATGGACAGGAACATGTTCTCGAACATGGTCGAGGTGTCCATGAGTGCCTGCTCGGCGCAGGTGCCGCCGTCAATGGCGGCGTTGATGGCGTCAGTCATGCCCGGGTCCTGAGCCAGGACGATGTGTCCGCTCATGATCTCGGCCTCGGCCTCGCCCACCGTCTCCTTCATGTGGTCGGCCTGAGCCTGGGTCTTCTCGCAGAAGACCGAAAGAGCGTTCTGATAGCGCTCCTTCTCTGCGGCCGAATCAGCAACCGCGTGCGGTTCAAACGTCAAGTCGGGATCGACGGCGACCATGACGGTGCCGATACCGATGCCCTCGGATGCGTTGACTCCCTGATACATTCCCATTCCTCTCTCCGTGTCATGTGATAAAGCGTTTTGCCATATCCATGACAAAAGAGCGCAGCTACCTTGAACAGGTCACTGCGCCCCCAAGTATGAACTTAATTGTTCAACATGCGACCCGTTTGAGTTCTACTCGCCAAGACCGCTCTTGATGAGCTCGATGGCAGCAGCCAGAGCCTCGGCCTCGTCGGCTCCGTCGCACTTGACCTCGACCTCGGTACCACAAGGGATACCAGCAGCCATGAGGGCCATCGGGGACTTGCCGTTGACCTCCTTCTCGGGGGTGACGACAGTCACGTCGCAGGCGTACTTGCCCATGGTGGAGGCGAAGAGGCCGGCCGGACGCATGTGAAGACCCTGCGGATTGACGAGGGTAGCCTTCTCAGAAACCATAATTGACTCCTTTTTTGTGTTTAACCCCTGTCGTGTATGCGGCAGGAGTCAGATTCACGACGTTGTTTATATTAACTCACATCAAACGGTTTTTCATTATGTTTCGCGCGAATTGTTGGACAGATGTGTTTGTCGTCCGCTTGCTCGCCCACAGGGGGCCGGGCGCGGCCAGTGAGATTTGCTGCTCTACAGTCCTGCTCGCACGAAGAGCACATTAAGTGCTCTTCGGCTCGTGCGGAACTCGCGATAAATCTCACAGGCCGCGCCCGGCCCCCTGTGGGCGAGCAAGCTGCGGAAACTCGGTCGGTCCAGAGCAATCTCGTGCGAACGAAATTCTGGGTGATTTTTTGTTAGCCTGGTTGATCTAGTTGATGGGGTCTATCTATACCCTCCCGTAAGTTGCGGTGAAATAGGGACTGATTTTGGGGTTGAATCGTTTAAACAGTCCCTATTTCACCGCAACTTATTTGGGAATGAAAAAGGCGGAGGCCCTGGTGAGGGTCTCCGCCTTTGTTACAGGGGGCGATATTATTCGCTGACAGCTGGATTAGACCAGACGGGCGTTGATCGTCTTGGCGATCTCGGCGGCGTCGGTGGAACCCTTGACGGTGGCACGGAAGTCCTCGTCCATGAGCGCCTCGGCGACCTTGGACAGGATCTTGAGGTGCGTGGTGCCAGCCTGAGCGCCCGGGATGAGCAGAGCGATGGCCACGTTGACGGGAGCGCCGTCCATGGTGTCCCAACCGGTCACGCCGGACTCGTCCTTGACGACGATGACGGCAGCCTCGGTAATGGCGTCGGACTTGGCATGCGGGATGGCGAAGCCCTCCATCATGCCCGTGGTGCCCTCGGCCTCGCGGGCCAGGAAGGCGTTCATCACAGCGTCGGCGTCGCCGGCGATACCGGCCTTGACGGCCTGGTTGGAGACAAAGCTCAGGGCCTCGTCACGAGAAGCGAAGTCCTCGGCGACAAAGACGTTCTCGACCTTCACGAAGTCGGAAGCCTCGGCCTTGGGGGCCTCGACGGAAGCGGCCTTGGGGGTCTCAACCGGCTTGGCAGTGGGAGCAGCAGGAGCGGCCTTCTGGTTCTTCTCGAAGTCGTACTTCTTGAAGGCCACGAACAGGATGCCGCCGACCACAGCGCCGATGAGGATCGCGAGGACCCACAGCGGACCGTTCTCGACAACGGGCAGGACCAGGAAGCCACCGTGAGGCGCCGGATCGTGAACGTTGAACATGATGGTCAGGATCGAAGCGATGGAGGAACCGAGCATCATGATGGGCATAACGGGCCAGATGTTCTTGGTCATGAACGGAATGGCGCCCTCAGTGATGTGGGTGCAACCAAGGATGAGGTTGACGATACCGGCGTCATGATCCTCCTGGCTGAAGTACTTCTTGCCGACAACGACGGCGAAGGTGGTAATCAGCGGCGGAACGATGCAAGCGGCGGAGACGGCAGCCATGAAGTTGGTGCCGAAGTTGTAGGTGTCGGTGCCGACACCGGCGGCCAGGGCCTCGGTGAGCATGGCGGTACCGGTGACGTAAGCAGCCTTATTGACCGGGCCGCCCATGTCAAAGGCACACATGCAGCCGATGGCAAGACCCAGGACAACGGCGCCAGAAGCAGACAGACCCTTGAGGAAGTCCATCATGGCGGTGTTGATGGCAGCCATGGGGCCGGAAATGCCGAGCATGACCAGACCGACGATGGCGGTCGAGAACAGCGGATACAGGAAGATAGCCTTGAGGCCGTCCAGGTTCTTGGGCAGGCCGGCAAAGACCTTCTCGAGCAGCAGGATGACATAGCCGGCGAGGAAGCCGCCGACGATGCCGCCCAGGAAGCCGAAGCCCACGCCGGCGCCACCGGCGTCGATCATGCCGGTATCGGCGTTAACGGGCAGGCCCTGGATGGCGATCATACCGGCAACAAAGCCGGGGACGAGCGCCGGGCGCTTGCCGATGGACTCGGCGATGTAAGCGGAAAGCACCGGAACCATGAGGTTCATGGCAATGCCGCCGATGATCTTGAGCATAGCGGCGAAGCTGTTGTAGTCGGCAGCCGTCGAATCAAAGGACGTGATGCCCCACAGGAACGAAACAGCGGTCAGAACACCACCGGCAACGACGAAGACCAGCATGTGGCTGACGCCGTTCATGAGGTGCTTATAGATGACGTGGCCGATGGACTCCTTCTCCTCGACCTCATCCTCGACATCGGCAGCAGCCGCAACCGTGTCGTCGCCCTTGGCGGCGAGTGCGCGGTCGATCAGCTTGCCGGCAGCCTCGACGGACAGGGCCTTGGAAACACCGACGGAAACCATGGGCTTACCGGCGAAACGCTCAGCCTGGACATCCTTATCGGCTGCCACGACGACGGCCTTGGCGCCAGCGATCTCGCTCTTGGTGAGCTCGTTCTCGACACCGACCTGGCCATGGGTCTCGACCTTAATGGTCAGACCTCGCTCGGCAGCTGCCTTCTCCAGCGCCTCCTTCGCCATGAAGGTGTGCGCAATGCCGGTCGGGCAACCGGTCGCGGCGATGATGTCAAACTTAGCCATGTGTCCCTCCTTTTTAAGTTTTGCGCCCGCAGGCGCTCCCCTACACGCGCGTCCTTGCGCGCTTTTCCACAACTGAAAGATACCAACCTACCGTCCGCGTGAGAAGAGACAAGGCGCAATTCTCCGGTGAAAGGTTCTTTCATAACCGTAAACGGTAGGTGAAAGTTTACCATCAACACTTGAAACGGCAAGGTGTATCTTGTAATTGAAAATGCCCGTATACTAATGCAATGGAAAACAAATCCGATTTTCATGCCAACCAGGAGCCATCCATGACCGATAGCAGCAAGAGCGCGCTCTCCCTTATTAGCACTCATCAGGGATATAGTGGATCCGAGCAGCGCATTGTCGACTATATATTGGAGCACCAGTCCGAGGCGCCGCGCCTGACGGCCGCCCA
>CAJMNP010000058.1 GCA_905214895.1 uncultured bacterium
AACGCTTAGCACGCGCCAAAGCCGCCGCCGTTGCCGCCGAGCATGCCGAGCCCAATGAGCTGACGGTCGCGGCCGACACCATCGTCACCTTTGACGGCAAGATTCTGGGCAAGCCGGCAACCGAGGACGAGGCGCGTACCATGCTCCGTGAGCTTTCGGGCCGCACGCACCAGGTCGCAACCGGCGTCTGCATCGTTAAGGCAGGCGATACGGCCGCCCCACATGCCGCCGAGAGCCTGTCCTTTGTCGATGTGACCGACGTGACGTTCTACGAGCTCACCGACGAGCAGATCGAGCACTACGTCGCCTCGGGTGAGCCCATGGACAAGGCCGGCGCCTACGGCATTCAGGGCACAGGAGGACGCATGCTCGTGCATGATATATCGGGCGACTTCTATAACGTGGTGGGCCTACCCATCGCTCGCGTCGCGCGCGCGATTCAAAAGCTCTCGTAATTGCACCTGGCGCTGGGTATCCCCCAGCGCCTACAATTTTGGCGTACCGTACGGATCCCGACCGGGCACATGGCGCGGCGGAAAACCGATAGGAGTTAAACATGGATACACTGCTCGAGGCCATTGACGTCTGCGATGTCGATGGCTTTTGCTATGGCAACTATACGGACGAGGAGGCCGGCACCGGTTGCACCGTAATCGTGGCACCCGAGGGCGCCACCGGCGGCGTTGACGTTCGCGGCGGTGCTCCAGCATCGCGCGAAACCGACCTGCTGCGACCCGAGAACACCGTCGACAAGGTCCACGCCGTCTGCCTTTCGGGCGGATCGGCCTTTGGTCTGGAGGCCGCAAGCGGCGTCGCCCGCGAGCTCGAGAGCCGCGGCATCGGCCTTCCCGTCGGCCCCACGCAGGTGCCTATCGTGTGCTCCAGCTGCATCTTCGACCTCGCCTTTGGCGATCCCACCGTGCGCCCCGACATAGAAGCCGGCATCGCCGCCGTGCGCGAGGCACTCGACAACACCCCCACCACACTCGAGCAGGGCAATGTGGGTGCCGGCACCGGCGCTACCGTAGGAAAGCTCATGGGCCCCGCCACCTGCATGAAGGCCGGCCTTGGCGCTGCCGCCGTGGCGCTCGGCCCTGTCAAGGTGGGTGCCGTGGTCTCGGTCAACGCCTGCGGCAACGTCGTCGACCCGACCACGGGCGAATGGGTAGCCGGCATGCGCGCCGCAGCCGATAGCGACCAGATCGTCGACATGGAGCTCGCCGCTTTTGCCGCCGCCGGCTCTATGCAGATGCCGCTCGACCGCACCAACACCACCATCAGCTGCATCGTCACCAACGTGGAGCTCACTAAGGCCCAGGCCACCAAGGTCTCCCAGATGGCAGCAGACGCCTACGCGCACGCCATTCGCCCCACGCATACCACCAACGACGGCGACACCATCTACACCCTCGCCAGCGGCAAATTGGGCACCCAAGCAAGCGCCGCCATTCCCCTAGACCTGCTGGGCATGCTCGCCGTAAGGGCCCTACAGACCGCCATCGTAAACGGAGCCAAAACCGCCAAAACCTCCCACGGCATCCCCGGCGCCGCGAAGTAGCCTAACCTGACCGGTTGCCCGGTGGGGCTTGGTTATGTTTGCTGCTCTACAGTCCTGGCTCGCACGAAGAGCACATTAAGTGCTCTTCGGCTCGTGCGGAACTCGCGACAAACATAACCAAGCTCCACCGGGCAACCTACTCAACAAGATCCCTTTCAGCCCAGGCCCCTGTGTACCGCGCGTCCAAGATCTTCAAATTCAAACAATCCCAGAATCGATACTTATAGCAGAGGCCCCTTGGCCTTTAGTTTGATACAAGTTCCGCACGAGCCGGAAAGCACTTAATGTGCTTTCCGTGCGAGCAGGACTGTTCGCAGTAGCAAACTAAAGGCCAAGGGGCCCAGTCAACCTATCAGCAGCGATTACTCAGCAGCTAGTTGAATTTGAAGATCTTTGAGGCAAGACGGTATAGGCCGAGTGTGGTTTTGTCGCCAGCGCGGCCACGCAGATTGGTAAAGAAGCCGACCACGCCGTAGCGAGCACGACGATACATGCGCTCGTCGTAGGCCTTTAAATCGCTCCATAGCGTCTTCAGGCGCTCATCAGCGAAATCCTCATCGGATAGCTTGGTAAGCACCGAGCAGATCGCCATCATCATGGTGAAATAGCCCATCATGTACGAGCGCAGACGCGACGACTCAACATCGCTGTACAGGTGGAACGATTCCATCATGATGCGCGTAACGCGGAACTGCTGGTCCAGGCGTTTAACCATCGTCGCCTCGTTAACGCTCTGGCCCTCGCGACCGATAAAGTAGCGGTAGAGGTCGATATCGGCGTAATAGATAGTCTTGCAACGCGGCAGCGGCACGTAAGCGTAGATGTTGTCTACATAGAACGTGTGCGGCGGCATGGGAAGGTTGGACTCGCGCAGTACATCCGTGCGATAGCACAGGCTGT
The DNA here is from genome assembly GCA_905214895.1 of uncultured bacterium. The sequence goes on from CAJMNP010000058.1 coordinate 2,459, forward strand.
GCATGAGTAGGTTCTGGTCCAGACGGAAATGACCAATCTGATCCCAAGTAAAAATCTTTTTGCGCGGCAGGGCAAACTTGTAACCGATAGCGGTATGCGTGCCCTCGTAAACCTTCTCGTACACGTAGTTCGAGATAAACAGGTCGACGCGCTGATCGCGCTCCTCAAAGCCGCGCAGGATCGAAAGCATGGTCGAAAGGGCTGCGCCGTCGAGCCAGTCGTCCGAGTCGACGACCTTGTAGTAGGTGCCCTGTGCCTCGCGCAGGCCCGAAAGGACGGCGATACCGTGGCCGCCGTTCTCCTGGTGCACCGCACGGATGATACCGGGATAACGCGCCTCCCACTCATCGGCTTTAGCTGCCGTCTCGTCCTTGGAACCGTCGTCGACGATGATGATCTCGATATCGGTAGCGAAATTGCTCCCCTCCAAAATGGAGGTGATGCAATGGTCCATGTCCTTGGCGGCGTTATACGAGGGAATACCGAATGTTATGACTTTATGCATGGCAGGCGATAATCTCATCCGAAAGATCGAGGGCGGAATTGGTCACGGCGTCCATATCGTAGTAACGATACTCGGCCAGACGACCCACCGGGTGGAAGTTCGTCAGGTTCTGGACGCGCTCAAGATAGCGCTCATAGAGCTCACGGTTCTCGGGCTCAAGAATGGCGTAGTACGGCGTCTCGCCCGAGCCGGGCGTATAGGCCTTGGAGTACTCCTTCATGATGGTGGTCTTGCCGGGCAGGACCTGACCAGTCATGTTCTTGAACTCGGTGATACGCGTGTAATCCTCGCTCGTGGTGTAATTGACGGTGCCCACGGGCTGGAACTGGTCCATATCGAGCGTCTCGAACTTCATATCGAGCGTACGGTACGGCAGAGCGCCCAGATCAAGGCCAAACAGCTCATCGAGCGGACCGGTATAGACGATCTCGCCGCCATAGACCTTACCGTCGATCTTGACGGTGGTCTCGTCGATCTCAAAGAGATCGCGGGCGTCCACGTCGCAGAACACGTCGATCAGGTCGTGGTCGAGCATATGCTCGAACAACGCCGTGTAGCCGTCCTGCGGCATACCCTGGAAGGGAGCCTGCGGGAAGTAGCGGTCATCGTCGCCCACAAAGACGGGAACGCGGCCGGTAATCGAGGGATCGATCTGGTCGGGCGTCTGGCCCCACTGCTTCATGGTGTAATGCAAAAAGACGTTCTCGTAGACGTAATCGGCGACCTCTGCCAGGTCGGGATCGTTCTTCTTGCGCAGCTCCATGATGGGCACCTTGACGTCGCGGCCAAAGGTCTCCACGAGCTTTTGATACAGCTCCTCGCCGCGCTCATCACCAAAGGCGAGCTTGAGACTCGCATGGTTGAAGGGCACGGGCATAAGGGTACCGTTGATGTTGGCGAGCACCTTGTGCTGATAATCCGTCCACTTGGTAAAGCGCGACAGGAAATTGTGCACGCGCTCGTTAAAGGTGTGATAGATATGCGGACCGTACTCGTGGATCAGGATTCCGGCCTCGTCAGTGCAGTCATAGGCATTACCCGCAATGTGGCTACGGCGCTCCAAAACGGCAACACGATAGCCGATGGTCTCGGCAAGACGGCGGGCGCAAACGGCACCGGCATATCCAGCACCGACGACAATCATGTCGTACGCGCCAGCGTTAAAGCCTTCAGGCAGGCCTGAGGTAATCTGCATCGATACTCCTTGTCAAAAGCCACGAGCTCGTTAGCTGGGCTTTTCTCGAACATTCTTCGAGACATATTTATCAGAGCGATTATAGCGCTAATGCGTCCTATAATGAGCTTGCCACACAAGGAAAGCTCAAGCGCCGCGGCGTACATAATTGAAAGGTAAACCCGCTAGCAGCGGGTTTATTCGTGAGCAGCCGGGCGCCTGGAGCTTAGCGAAACGCTTGTAAGGAGTAACATGAGCGATTTCCTAAACCGTATGAAGTCTGCCGCCAAGGCCGACCTTAAGACCATCGTCCTGCCCGAGGGCGAGGATCCGCGCACCATCGTCGCGGCCAACAAGATCATCGAGGAAGGACTGGCCAACATCGTCATCCTGGGCGATCCCAACGAGATCAACGTCCCCGGCGCCACCGTCATCGATCCGCGCAACGCCGAGAAGCACGAGGAGTACGCGCAGAAGTTTGCCGAGCTCCGCGCCAAGAAGGGCGTTACCATCGAGCAGGCTCGCGCCCAGGTGATGGACGCCACCTACTTTGGCACCATGATGGTCAAGATGGGCGACGCCGACGGCCTGGTCTCCGGTGCCTGCCACTCCACCGCCGACACCCTGCGCCCCGCGCTCCAGATCCTCAAGACCGCTCCGGGCACCAAGCTGGTCTCGGCTTTCTTCGTGATGTGCACCGACACCCCGCAGTTCGGTACCGACGGCACGCTGATCTTCGCCGACTGCGGCCTCAACATCAACCCGTCCTCCGACGAGCTCTCCGAGATCGCCATCGCCTCGGCCCACTCCTGGTCCACCTTCATGGGCAATGTTGAGCCGCACGTGGCCATGCTCTCCTACTCCACCATGGGCTCCGCTGGCGGCGAGGTCGCCAAGAAGGTCCAGGAGGCCGTGAAGTTCTGCAAGGAGAAGGCACCCGAGCTCGCCATCGATGGCGACCTGCAGCTCGATGCCGCTATCGTCCCCACCGTCGCCCAGCTCAAGGCTCCCGGCTCCTCCGTCGCCGGTAAGGCCAACGTGCTCGTGTTCCCCGACCTCGAGGCAGGCAACATCGGCTACAAGCTGGTCCAGCGCTTCGCCGGCGCCGACGCTTACGGCCCCATTCTGCAGGGCATCGCCAAGCCGGTCAACGACCTGTCGCGCGGCTGCTCTGCCGACGACATCGTGGGTGTCGTAGCCATCACCGCCGTCCAGGCTCAGATGGCTGAGTAGCGGACGCACTCGCCCGAAGGCCGTACGGGCTAACCCCTGAAAACGTCCTCGACCAATGAAACGCCCCCGTTCTGCTCCTTCGGAGCTACGAACGGGGGTGTTTCTGGTCTGCGGAATGTTTTCAGGGGTTAGCCCGTACGGCCTTCTACTGCCACGAAGCATTCAGAGCATCTGGAGTGGACGGCGGCTTGGCTACGAGCTGGGGCTGAGGATCTGAATGAATGGGTGTCGTTGCTGGGAGCGCTGGCGTTACTGGTGATGATCACTTTGGGACTCGAATTTCCGCCTGCTAGCAAAAAGGCCTCCTGAGCTGCTGCTCAGGAGGCCTTTCGTTCAATCGCAAGCGAACGCACTAGTTATTCGCGGTCAAACGCTCGACGTCGTGGGCGATCATGTATTCCTCGTCGGTGGGGATGACCATGACCGTGACGGAAGAGCCGGCGGCGCTGATGACCTGCGGGCCGTTACCCACGGCCTCGCGGTTCTTGTTGTTGTCGATGCGCACGCCCAGCCACTCGAAGCAGTCGCAGAAAGCCTTGCGGATCGACCAGTCGTTCTCGCCAATGCCGGCGGTAAA
>CAJMNP010000059.1 GCA_905214895.1 uncultured bacterium
TCTCGCGAATCACGACGACGCGCACCTGACCGGGATACTCCATCTCTTCCTCGATTTGATGGGCGATGTCATGAGCCAAGACCGTGGACTGAGCATCGGAAATCTTGTCCGGCTGAACCATGACGTGGACCTCGCGACCAGCCTGCATGGCATAGGTACGCTCGACGCCGTCATGGGAATTGGCGATCTCCTCGAGCTTCTCAAGGCGTTTGATGTAATTCTCGGCCGATTCGCGACGGGCACCGGGGCGAGAGGCAGAAACGGCATCGGCAGCCTGGACCAGAACATCGAGCACCGTGTTGGGGTCGACGTCGGCGTGATGGGCCTCGATAGCGTGAACGATAACGGGCTTCTCGCCATAGCGACGGGCGAGCTCGGCGCCGATAACGGCATGCGGACCCTCGACGTCATGGTCGATAGCCTTACCAAGATCGTGCAGCAGGCCGGCACGCTTGGCGGTCACAACGTCCAGGCCAAGCTCGGAAGCCATCACGCCGCACAGGTCGGAAACCTCGAGGGAATGCTGGAGCACGTTCTGGCCAAACGAGGTGCGGTAGCGCAGAGCGCCCAGGGTCTTAACGATCTCGGGATGCAGATCGTGGATACCGGTATCGAAGGCAGCCTGTTCGCCAGCCTCGCGCACGCGCTGCTGAACCAAGTCGGCGGCCTTGTGATACATCTCCTCGATACGGGCAGGATGAATGCGGCCGTCAGCAATAAGGTTCTCGAGGGCGACGCGGGCGGTCTCGCGACGGACCGGATCGAAGCTCGAAAGCACGACGGTCTCGGGCGTATCATCGATCACCAGGTTGACGCCGGAAACCTGCTCAAAGGTACGGATGTTGCGACCCTCGCGGCCGATGATGCGACCCTTGAGGTCATCGGAAGGAATGTGCACGGAGGTAACGGTGACCTCGGCGGTGTGGTCGGCGGCACAACGCTGAATCGCCAGGGAGAGAATCTCCTGAGCGGTCTTGTGGCACTCGGCGCGGACCTGCTGCTCGGACTCGCGGATGATCGTGGCTGCCTCGTGGGTAACCTCGCCGCGAACCTTGTCGAGGAGCTCCTTGTGAGCGTCCTCACGGGTCAGGTCGGCGATGCGCTCGAGCTCCGAGGTCTGCTTGGCGCAGAGCTCCTCAAGCTCGCGGGAGCGCTTCTCGACCTGGCCAGCCTGGCTGGACAGCTGATGCTCACGCTTGTCGAGGGCATCGTTGCGGCGATCGAGGGACTCCTCGCGCTGCATCACACGGTTCTCGAGCGTACGAATCTCGCTCTTACGCTGCTTGTCCTCGGCCTCGGCAGCCTGCTTATTCTTGATGATCTCTTCCTTTGCCTCAAGCAGAGCCTCTTTTTTGAGGGTCTCGGCCTGACGCTTTGCATCACCGATTAGGGACTCAGCCTGTGCGTGAGCCGACTGGATCTTTTCGTCGGCCTCGTGAAGACTACCCTGCTTGGCGGTGCGCATGTAGGCAATGGCGGCGATGGCACCCAAAACGATGCCAACGAGCGCTGCGATAATAGGCATGCTCACTCCTTTTTATGGATTCGTTACACAACAAAGCGAACCGTCCTTGCGAACGGCTCGCGACATTTGAGTAATATGGGCGCAGCTTATGCGGGTCGGATACAGATAAACATATAAACAAACTCATCAAAGATGAGCACATATCACAAAGCAAATGACAGTGTTTATCGTACGTTGAACCGTAACAACTGTCAAATAAATGGACCCGGTACGGCGACTAAAACGCGGTGAACGGCGGGTACGCAAACCACATGTGTCTAAACTGCACATTCCTCATGTTCGGCATCGAGACGCGCCTTAACGGCATCGGCGGCGATGTGGTACGAAAAGCCCTTACCCATCAAAAACCGGACGAGCTTTTCGAATCCACGTGTCTCGGGAACACGACGCTTCGCGAGTAAAGCCGATGCGCGAGCCAAGTCGTCCTCCACGGCAAAATAATCCTCGGGATAGCCGGGGATATCATCGAGCACGACATGGCGGCGCTTGAGCTCGGTCTCAATCTTGCGCTGTCCCCAGCCACGTCGTTTGCGCTCCTCGATAAAGTACGAACAAAAGCGGTTCTCATCTAAAAAGCGATACTCAGTGGCACGCTGGACGGCGAAATCAATTGCGGGTTGGCGAAATCCGTAACGAGCGAGCTTGTCACGGACCTCACCCGTGGCATGGTCGCGGCGCGACAGCATCTCAGTCACCATGGTAAGCGCGCATTTACGCTCAATGAGCTGTACCGCTTCGCGAAACTCATCCCAATCGCAGGGAAGATCGGGGCGATTTTTAAGAAACAGGCGCGCAACACGAACAGGAATCCAGATGGATCGTTCATAACCGCCCTCGAGCTCGCAGTCGATATGTGCACAAGGCTTTTTTGATGCATACCCACTCGAGAACGAGGAGGTCGCCTTCTTATCGGGAAAGACGACCGTGGCCTCGGTCACCGAATACGACATGAGAGCATCCGTTACTCGTCGTCATCATCGAGCATCGCGGAGCCATCGATGGCGTAAAGCTCATCGAACTCCTCAGTTTCGGGCTGATCGGTCAGCTCGACCTCGGACGGAGCATCGTCATCGAATTCAAGGCCGCAGGCGAGACGAACCTTATGCTCGATCTCGTCGGCACAATCGGGGTGTTCGCGCAGGAAGGCCTTTGCGGCCTCGCGACCGTTACCGAGCTTGTCCTCACCGTAAGCAAACCAAGAGCCCATCTTTTTGCAGATACCGCACTCGACGGCCATGTCCAGAATCGAGCCCTCCTTAGAGATGCCCGTGCCGTACATGATGTCGAACTCGGCAGAGCGGAACGGAGCGGCCACCTTGTTCTTAACGACCTTGGCACGCACGCGATTGCCAATGACCTCGTCCTTGAGCTTAATGCTGTCGATGCGGCGAATATCGATACGCACCGACGAGAAGAACTTGAGGGCGCGGCCGCCCGTCGTAGTCTCGGGGTTGCCGAACATGACGCCGATCTTCTCGCGCAGCTGGTTAATGAAGATGCAGGTCGTTTTAGATTTGGCGAGCGAACCGGCGAGTTTACGGAGCGCCTGGCTCATCAGACGGGCTTGAAGGCCGACCGTAGTATCGCCGATCTCGCCCTCGATCTCGGCACGCGGAGTCAAAGCGGCGACGGAGTCGACGACGATGGCGTCGATGGCGCCAGAGCGCACGAGCATGTCGACGATCTCGAGCGCCTGCTCGCCCGTATCGGGCTGGGAAATGAGGACCTCATCGATATCCACGCCGATACGCGCGGCATACGTGGGGTCGAGCGCGTGCTCGGCATCAATAAATGCCACGACACCGCCCATAGCCTGGGCCTCTGCCAAAATCTCGAGCGAAAGCGTTGTCTTACCGGAGGACTCGGGACCGTAAATCTCGACGATACGGCCGCGCGGCACGCCGCCGATGCCCAGAGCGGCATCGAGGGCCAGGGCGCCCGTGGGAATGGCCTCGACCTCGAGCTCGGGACCACCGTCGCCGTACCTCATGATGGAACCCTGGCCGAATTTCTTCTCGATCTCGGCCTTGGTGGTGGCGATCATCTCATCGCGCTCTTTACCCGTCGTGCGAGCATGAACGGTACGTACGGGACCTGAATTCTTGGCCATGAATAGCCCTCCTCTTAACAACCTGCATCGATAATAAACGAACGGCTGTTCGTGGTCAACCGTTCAGATAAATCATATGCAGCCGACCTTTCCAAAACCCAACCAAACGCCAACCAAACACTGACCAAAAACTTGACCGCAGGCGAACCGAGCAAGGCACGACAAGGAAGAATACGCCAACTACCTGCACATAGAGCAAATTCGCCAGAGGTCCCTATCTCCACAATTAAGGGACCCGGAGGCCCCTTAAAACACGTCTATTCCATAGAATCGAGCACGTAGACAATGCGACCCAGTGCCTCAGCGACCGCATGGGCACGAACACACGAACGATCGCCCTCATAGTGATAACGAATGGAGTCCACGACCGGCACTCCCCCATCGCCCGAGCGATATGCCCAGCCAATATAAAAGGTTCCAGCCGGATCGTCCTCGGTGCCTCCACCGGGGCCGGCATAGCCCGTCGCGCTCACGGCAAGATCGCTCTGGTACAGCTCCAGCGAGGCGGCAGCCATCTCACGGGCCGTCTGATACGACACCGCGGTATAGCGGTCGAGCGTCTCTTGCTCAACGCCGAGTACACGATGCTTAATCTCGTCGCAGTACGTCACCGCACCGCCGCGCAGCACCGCCGAGGCACCCGGGATATCGGCAATCGTCGAGGCAATCATGCCCGCTGTCAGAGATTCAGCCGTCGAAACCGTCACGCCACGAACGCTTGCACGCTCAACGATATCGCGTGCGAGCTCTTCATTGTGCGCGGCAATCTGCTCAAATAATTCCCTCATGCCTACCAGGACCTAGACCGAAAAGACGATCTTGCGGCAGTTCCAGAAGTACTGGGCGCCCGAGATAACGGTCAGGACAACGGCAACGGCGTACAGGAAGCGCGACACCGAGTAGATGCCAAGCGTCAGCACCACCGGGCCAAGGTGCAAGCCGGCCATCGCAAAGACGCACAAATAGCCGCAGATGGAAACCATCGTAGTCGCCGTCTTGTACTTGCCGAGCTTATCGGCCGCAATGACCACACCGGCCGCACTCGCGACCATGCGCAGGGCGCTCACCAGCAGCTCGCGGAACAGGATGATGAACACCGACCACACGGTTACGGCACCAAAGTCCAAGAATAGCAGCAGGGCCGAGAACACGAGGAGCTTATCGGCGATGGGATCCAAAAACTTGCCGAAGTCAGTGATCTCGTTGCGCGAACGAGCCAGGTAGCCATCAACCTTATCGGTGCACGACAGGATGACGTACAGAATAAAAGCAGCGGCGGCGAGCGGGCCGTCGAAATGGCTCCAATCCGTACCGGCAACGCTCGTGTGAGACAGGGCCGACACGATCATGAACACCGGAATAAAGACGATGCGCACGCACGTCACGATGTTGGCGGGCGTCCAAACACTCGTCAGTTCCTTATTGCTCTCGTTAGCCACGACGCTCCCCTACTCCACAACATGACCGATAAGCTCGTAGCAGAAACTATCGGTAAACTCGACCGTCAGAATATCGCCCACAGATGCGTCGCTGGCATCCAGATGCACCGCACCATCGGAATCGGGCGCCTGGAACCAGGCATGTCCGATCAGCTCGGCGCCGTCCTCGGTCTCCTCGATACCGTCGACGATCACCTGGGCGCGCTCGCCCACGTGCGCGGCAGTCGCGGCAAAGCCGAGCGACTCAGCCAGATCCATTGCCTCCTGGGCGCGCTCGAGCTTAACCTCTTCGTCGACCTGACCTTCCATCTTGGCGGCCAGGCTACCCTCCTCCTGCGAGTAGGCAAAGACGCTCGTGTAGTCAAAACCTACAGCGTCCATAAAGTCAATGAGGTCGCGGAACTCGTCGTCGGTCTCGGTCGGGAACCCTACCATGGCCGTGGAGCGGATCACGATACCGGGGATGCGCTCGCGCAGGTCGCGGAACAGGTCCTCGAGCTCCTGGCGCGAACCGGAGCGGCGCATGGCCTTGAGGATGCGCGCGTCGCAGTGCTGCACGGGGATATCGATATAGGGCAGAACCTCGGGCGTGTCGCGAATGGTCTCGATAAGCTCGTCGGTCATGCCCTCGGGCTGCAGGTAGAGTACACGGACCCAGACGTTATGGGGACGTACCGTCTCAGCAACGGCCTGCAGCAGCTGCGCCAGATTGCGCGGCGCGCCCTCGGCAAGCTCATCGTCGGCAAAGTCGGAACCCCAGATGCCCGTGTCCTGACCGATCAGAACGATCTCGCGCACACCACCGGCGACCAGGTCGCGTACCTCGGAGATAATGCTCTCGGCATTGCGCGAGTGATAACGAC
>CAJMNP010000060.1 GCA_905214895.1 uncultured bacterium
TCATCGATACCCGCTGGATGAACTACCTGCAGGAGATGGACTACCTCAAGACCGGTATCGGACTGCGCGGCTTTGGTCAGCGCGACCCGCTGGTCGAGTACAAGACCGAGGCTTATGGTGCCTTCCAGATGCTCGTCGATACCATGTACGAGGATTACCTGCGCACCGTCCTGCGCATCGAGATCAAGGCCGCCCCGCACGCTGTGGAGCACAAGGAGGACCCCGCGCTCGAGGGTGCACGCTTCTCCGGCCCCGCCGACGTCGATGGCGACAACGGCAACTCGGTGCTGCGCAAGCAGGCACAGGTGCAGGCTCGTACGGCCGTCCAGGGAGGCCCGGCTGCTGTCAACAACGGCGGCAAGGTGACCACCTACCGCAAGTCCGAGAGCGACGATCCGTACGTCAACGTTGGCCGCAATGACCTTTGCCCCTGCGGCAGCGGCAAGAAGTTCAAGTACTGCCACGGCAGGAATCGTTAATGGCCGAGGCTTTAGAGATAACGCCCGCCGAGCTGGACGCGTTTGCGGACCGGCTCGGCGAGGTCGAGTCGTATCTTCATTTGGACGAGAAGCGCACGCGCGTGACCGAGCTCGAGGCCAAAAGCGTGGCCCCCGGCTTTTGGGATGACGCCGACGCCGCTCGCGCCACCATGGAGGAGATCGCTCGCGCCAAGGAAGATATCGCTGCCGTGGATACCGCGCGCTGCGAGCTATCTGACGCCCGCGCGGCGCTGGAGCTTGCCGAGGAGATGGGCGACGACCCCGATGCCGCCGCATTGCGCGAGGAGGCTGCCGCTACGGCAGAACGCCTGGCCCGCGCTATCGACGAGCTCGAGCTTTCGAGTTGGTTTACCGGTGAGTTTGATCACGGCGACGCGATTGTGACCATCAAGCCCGGACAGGGCGGCCTGGAGGCGCAGGACTGGACCTTCATGCTCTTCAAGATGTACATGAAGTACTGCCAGCGTCGCGGCTGGAAGGTCACCATTAACGACTGCCCCGCAGCCGAGGTCATCGGCATCGACCGTGCGACCTTTACCGTCGAGGGTAAGGACGCGTTTGGCATGCTGCGCGCCGAGGCCGGCGTCCACCGTCTGGTGCGCATTAGCCCCACCGACGACAAGAAGCGCCGCCAGACCACGTTTGCCGGCGTTGAGGTCATCCCCGTGCTGCCCGACGATATCGACATCGAGATCAGTCCCGACGATATCCGCGTGGACGTGTATCACGCGAGCGGCCCGGGCGGACAGGGCGTCAACACCACCGACTCCGCCGTACGCGTGACGCATTTTCCCAGCGGCATCGTTGTCACTTGCCAAAACGAGCGCAGCCAGATTCAAAACAAGGCCGCGTGCATGCAGATTCTCAAGGCCCGTCTGTACGAGATCGAGCTCGAGAAGCGCGCCGAGGCGCTCGACGAGATTCGTGGACCCAAGACCACGATCGGTTTTGGTAACCAAATTCGCAGCTACGTGCTCTACCCGTATCAGATGGTCAAGGACCTGCGTACGGGCGTGGAGACCAGCAACGTCGAGGCCGTTCTTGACGATGGCGATCTGGATCCGTTTGTAATTGGCTACCATCGCTGGGCAACTGGCAACGCCGATGCGGAGGCGCCGTCTGCCTAAGCCCATAGGGTTGGCTTTGGGCAGATGTGGCCAATACGGACCCTGTGCGGGGGTGGTATTTGGTCAGCGAATCGGTAGAATCGAATACAGCAAGAAGTTCAAAGCGCACTCGTTTGGGTGCGCTTTTTTGAGGGAGGCAGCATGGCATATCGTCTGGACATCAAGCGCATTCTTTCGCTGAACTTCTTTCACGATCTGCCCAAGATTATGCTGGGCTGCGCTCTGGCCGCTATCGCGACGGACCTGTTTTTGATCCCCAACGGTCTTGCTGCCGGCGGCGTTACGGGTCTCGCCACGATTATCCAGGCGGTCGGCGCCTCGCATGGCATCTCGCTGCCTGTCGGTATTCAAACCATCGTGATGAATGCCTTGCTGCTACTGGTCGTTATGCGCGAGGGTGGCATGTTCTACGTGGTCCAGACGGCGACGGGCTTTGTGCTGCTGGGCTTCTTCACCGACCTGTTCGCTCCGTTTGTGGCGCCGCTGGCACATGCCGACCTGATGCTGCCCGCTATGTGGGGCGGCATCATCACGGGCATCGGCTACGGCATGGTGCTGCGCGCCGGTGCCAACACTGGCGGCTCTGACACCATCGGTCAGATTATCTCGCGCAATACGTCACTACCGGTGGGCTCCACCGTCATGGCGATCGACGTTGCCGTGTGCGCGCTGTCGGCCCCGGTCTTCTCGGTCGAAAACGCGCTGTATGCAGGCCTTTCGATGGTCATTAGCGGCTACGTGATCGATGCCGTGGTCGACGGCGGCAACAGACGCCGTATGGTACTCATCATCTCGGACAAGTTTCCCGATATTGCGGCCGACATCATGTATGGCCTGGGTCGCGGCTGCACCAAGTTTAAGGCGACCGGCATGTACTCGGGCGCCGAGAAGCCGGTGATCATGGTCATTGTGAGCCGCCGCGAGCTCAACACCCTCAAAACGATCGTGCGCGAGCGCGATCCTCACGCCATTGTGACGGTCGCCGACGTTACGGAAACCTTCGGTGAGGGATTCAAGGACATTAACGCGTAGGGCCGACTGCGTTCCATCCAAAAGACGTTCACATTGATAAACCGTTTCATCAGCGGTTCTGCCTGCTCAATTGTTCAAATAATGATAAATACTCTGGTAAAGCTTCCAGTTTCCAGCATAATGAATGACGTACGTGCATCGCGGCTGTGTTGGGACTACCTTTCCGTGCCGTGCGCATCTTGTCTTAAGAGGATGAAAGGAAGGCACAATGAGCGACGAAGAGCTCAAAAAGGTTGCCAACGAGGTAAGGAAGGGCATCGTCACCGGCGTGCACGCTGCCAAGTCCGGCCATCCGGGCGGTTCGCTCGGCGCTGCCGACATCATGACCTATCTGTACTTTGAGGAAATGAACGTCGACCCGGCCGACCCCCGCAAGGCCGACCGCGATCGCTTCGTGCTTTCCAAGGGTCATTGCGCGCCTGGTCTGTACGCCGTGCTCGCCGAGCGCGGATTCTTCCCCAAGGAGGATCTCGAGACGCTGCGCCACATCGGCAGCCACCTGCAAGGTCACCCCAACATGAACGACACCCCGGGCGTCGATATGTCCACCGGTTCGCTCGGCCAGGGCATCTCCGCCGCCGTGGGCATGGCCGTTGCCGCCAAGCACTGGGGCGACGACTATCGCACCTACGCCCTGCTGGGCGACGGCGAGAGCGAGGAGGGCCAGGTTTGGGAGGCCGCCATGTTTGCCGGCAACCAGCAGCTTGACAACCTCTGCGTGATCGTCGACCACAACGGCCTGCAGATCGACGGCCCCGTCGAGGAGGTCAACGACCCCATGCCGCTCGCCGACAAGTTCCGCGCCTTCAAGTTCCACGTGGTGGAGCTCGCCGACGGCAACGATTTCGATCAGATCCGCGCCGCCTTTGCCGAGGCCCGCGCCACCAAGGGTCAGCCGACCGCCATTATCGCCGAGACCACCAAGGGCAAGGGCGTTTCCTTTATGGAGAACCAGGTGGGTTGGCACGGCAAGGCCCCCAACGATGAACAGTTTGAGCAGGCCATGGCAGAGCTCACGGCCGCCGGAGAGGAGCTCTAGGATGGCAGACGTCAAGAAAATCGCCACGCGCGTAAGCTACGGCGAGGCCCTCGTCGAGCTCGCCAACGAGCACGACGACTTTGTGGTCCTCGACGCCGACCTGGCCGCCGCCACGCAGACCGGCAAGTTCAAGGCAGCCTGCCCCGACCGCTTCTTCGATGTGGGCATTGCCGAGAGCAATCTGATGGGTGTTGCCGCCGGTATCGCGACCACCGGCCGCGTTGCTTTTGCGAGCACCTTTGCCATGTTCGCCGCTGGCCGCGCCTTTGAGCAGGTCCGCAACTCCATCGGCTATCCGCACCTTAACGTTAAGATCGGTGCCACGCACGCCGGTATCTCGGTGGGCGAGGACGGCGCCACACACCAGTGCTGCGAGGATATCGCCCTCATGCGCGTCATCCCCGGCATGACCGTTATCGTTCCCGCCGACGACGTGGAGGCTCGTGCCGTGACGCGCGCCGCCTACGAGTGCGACGGCCCCGTGTACATGCGCTTTGCCCGTCTGGCCTCGCCGGTCATCAACGACCCCGAGACCTATAAGTTCGAGCTGGGTCGCGGCATCGTCATGCGCGAAGGTGCCGACGTCACCATCATCGCTTGCGGCCTGATGGTCGGCGAGGCCCTCGAGGCCGCCGAGCAGCTCGCTGCCGAGGGCATCGATGCCGAGGTCATCAACATGCACACCATCAAGCCCATCGATGCCGACCTGATCGTCAAGAGCGCCACCAAGACCGGCCACGTCGTGACCGTCGAGGAGCACTCCGTGATCGGTGGCCTGGGCAGCGCCGTCGCCGACGTCCTGTGCGAGCAGTGCCCGACGCCGCTCAAGAAGATTGGCGTCAACGATACCTTCGGCGAGTCCGGCCCGGGTGCCGAGCTCCTGCACAAGTACGGCCTGGACGCCGCCAACATCGTGGCGACCACCAAGGAGTTCTTGGCCTAAGGCAAGACGAGGCAAAGTATCGTCTCAACAAACACATCCAAGCTAGAACAGGGGCGTCCCCAAAGAGGGCGCCCCTGTTTATGTTGAATTTAAATGAGAGTCCTGCCAAGCAAAGTTCCCATGGGGAAACGGGTCCATCCCAACAAAGTGCAATTCAGACCCTCCCAAGTATGCATTTGCTGCACCTAATAGAAACGCGGCGACTCCTTAGTAGCCGCAGGCCGGGCACAGGGTTACCTCCCAAATCTTTCCGCAGGACGGAGGAGTCCCCGCAGCGCGAAGCGCGCAGCGGGGGCTCCGACATGTCCGAGGACGATTTGGGAGGTAACCCTGTGCGCGGCCGGACAGATCCCAAAGCCCGCCATGCTTCTTATGTGCAGCAAAGGCAATCCTGCTAAAATACGAAGCGCTCATGTAGTTTAAACGCACGACGATAAGGAGCACCAGTGGGTAACCACTTCCGTACCTCCGGTGCGGGCGATGATGCCCCCAAGACGCAGACAGGCGTCCAGGGCAGTCGTTTCGCCACTCCGGATTCAGAGGGCCAGCCTGTTGCTCAGGCCCCCGCTCAGCCGGCAGATCAGGCACAGCCGGCATCCGATCCCTTTGCCTACAATCCCACCAGCGATATCGCGCTTTCCGGCACGGCGGGTTTTGAGCCCGTTCAGGCCGTGACCGCTCGCGTGGAGCAGCCTCAGGCTGGCGCCGCCACGCCGCAGCCTACCATGGCCGGCATTCCCGACCCCATGGCCCCTGCGACGCCGGTTCCTCAGCCTGCGCAGTCCGGTCTCTTTGCCGCTATTCCCGATCCCACGCAGCCTGCTGCCCCGGTGGTCGAGAGCGATCAGGCCGCCGAGGTCGCAAGCCTCGATAACGCGCTCAACAACCCCGATTTTACGTCGGTGTTTGCGCCCATCGATCCGCAAGCCAGCCGCAAGAAGATGGCCAAGCAGGCCGGTGTCGAGCCCGTCATCCTTATGGAGCATGTCACCAAGATCTATCCGGCACAGCCCAACAAGCCTGCACTCGATGACATCAACATCGAGATCTATCCGGGCGAGTTCGTCTTCCTGGTCGGTCATTCCGGCTCGGGTAAGACCACGCTGCTGTCGACGCTCAACCGCGACGTCAAGCCGACGAGCGGCCGCATCTTGGTTGCCGGTCAGGACCTCATGAAGATCAAGAACCGCAAGGTTCCGTTCCTGCGCCGCCAGATTGGCGCCGTGTTCCAGGACTTTAAGCTCCTGCCGCAAAAGACCGCCTACG
>CAJMNP010000061.1 GCA_905214895.1 uncultured bacterium
CGTGTTTCCCGTTGCGCTCGCCAGTCGCTTAGCGCTTGATCTCGATATCGTCGAGCTTGACGTCCATGGCTTCGGTCTTGGCCTTGGCGATGTCGTCGGCAAATTCCAGGGACTTCATCATGGTCTCGACGGCATCCTTGTGCTCCTCGACGTTGTCGATGCGCACGTACACGCTGCCGCCTTCAACGTCGGTGAAGTACTCGGTCGTTACGCCGCCCGAGTGTGTATAGGAAGCGTTGCGCCAAGTCTTGCCGTTGTACTTGACGGGGTCGTTCTCGGTCCACTCAAAGCTGGCATTCCACTTTGCCTCGTAGTCGAACAGCTCGACGGCGTTCTTGTCAGAGTCGAAGACGGGGATGAAGCGATCGCTGGCGTGCTCGCTTTCGGTGAACTTAAACTGGGCCCTGTCGGCCGTGTCGCCGGCGACGTCGGTGATCTCGACGCCCTCGGGGACCTCGACCTTAAACCAAATGAAGTCGGTCCTCATATCCACGGCTGGCTTTTCCGCGCCGGCGCCACCGCTGCTGCCGGTAGCGCCACCGCTTCCGCCACAACCCACCAGGGCAACCGCGGCAAAGAGGCTGATGCAGAGGGTGAGAATCGCAAAGGCCTTCTTTTTCATGGTCGTGTCCTCCTCGATCTGTAACCGCCCATGGATTACCTGTCTTTACTGTACGCGCGGGCGGCTCGCTAGGGTGGGCCATGTGTCCCATTCTGGGGGCTGGATTTGCGCCGACAAGTGGCAATATGCGCGGGTGTAAAAGAGGGGAGGGCCGATGCTATCGACCCTCCCCGGTGTTGGGTGCCCGATCATTTAATGACTGCGCATGCGATGCTGCGTGCGAGCCCCTAATGCCTGATCTCGATGCTCGAAATCTCGACTTCGCGTGCCTCGGCAACTGCCTTCGCCATGTCATCGGGGAACTCGATGGAGCTGAGGAGCGCCTCGGCTTCTTTCTTGTGCTGGTCGAAGTTCGAGATGAGGACGTAGACGCTTCCCGGCTCAACGTCGGTAAAGAGGAGGGTTGAGACGCCGCTGTTGTCCTCGTACGTTCCGACGAGCCACGTCCTGCCGTTATACTCGACGGACCCGCCATCCTTCCACTGGAACGTATCACCTTTCTTTTCTGCCTGGTCGGTGTGGGATTCCTCTGCCGTCAGCGCTTTTTTCCAAACGGGGATAAAGCGATCGGCCGAACCGTTCTCGTCTTTGGGGAAGGTGAGCTGGACCCTGTCGGCATTCTTGCCGGCAGAGTCGCTTACGCCGACGCCCTCGGGCATCTCGACCTTAAACCAGATGAAGTCGGTCTTCTGGGCGACGGGGGCCTTTTCCTTGCTCTCGCTCTTGGGGGCGCTGCCGCCGCCCGATGCGCTCCCGCCGCAGCCGACAAGGGCAAGCGCGGCAAAGAGGGCGATGCAGAGGGAAAGAATCGATAGGGTCTTTTTCTTCATGATGGTGTCCTCCTTGTCTGCCGATGACATCACGGCGCCGCATGCTGTTGGGGTACTGATTGCACTGGCGGCGGATGTCTCTGTGTACTGTCCGGCTTATACCTCCGTTCATCGCTTGTGGCCGTTGCGCGGCCGTGCCCCAACGGGTTCCTTACTTATAGATATGCCCCAGTTTGTGTTGCCCGGGAGTCTCGAAAGGTGGGCCATGTGTCCCATGTTTGCGTGTGCGGGCTTGCCGCAAGGTGGGCCTGGCACTGGGCAAGCGTGCGGCTTGGTTAATCCTCCCAATGTTGCGCAACAGCGATGCCGGCTTAAGGTTTTAGACTTGGCTGTGACAAAAGCTAAACCACGAAAGGTCGAACGATGTTCTGTCAAAAATGCGGACAGCAAGTTCCCGATGGATCGACGTTTTGCACGCATTGCGGGGCCTCGCTGGCGGGTGGTTCCGTGCCGACGCCTACGGGCGCTGGCCCTTCCTCTGCCCCGGGCCTAACCCAGTCGATGCCGCCGGTCGCGCCTGCGCCTCAAAAGCCTAAGAGCAAGGCGCCGGTCATTATCGCTGTGGCATGTGCTGCTGTGGTCCTCATCGGTGGCGGCACGGTGTTTGCACTCACGATGCTTAATGGGTCCAAGAGCTCTGACACGCAAATCTCGGTGATCGATACCGGGTCTTCGGACGAGAAAGATTCTTCTGCCAAGAAGAAGAGCGACAAGTCCAAGTCCAAGGAATCCTCGTCGTCCGATGACGAGGCCGTTCCCGAGGACGAGTCGGCATACTACGGTTCGGGCGATTCGGACGATTACCTAACCGACGTGTATACGTACACGAACGACATGCATCCTTATAGCATGTCGATTCCCAATCGCTTTGAGATGGAAGATACTCCCAGCGGCAGTGGCGCCAGGTATGAGGATCCGGAGACGGGCTTTGTAATCAACCTGTTTGGCTACGTCAACATTAACGACGAAACCTCGCACGAGATGTTCGTCGACGCGGACACCTCGGGCAAGGCTGACCTCTATACCGCGGAGGGCGACAACTGGTACGTGGTTTCGTGGCGCGACGGCGATACGATCATTTACGAAAAGACGATCGTTACGGATTCGACAATTGCCACGGCGCATTTGGAGTACTCGACTGCAAACCGCGACATGGGTTCGAAGATTATCGACACGCTGCTGCCGACGTTCCAGGTGGACTAGGCGTCCGTGCCTATAGCAGGCAATCGGAAACACCGATAGCCAGAGCTCCTGACAGCCTTTGTCTTATGGGCTAGACTGGCTGGGACAAGATCGATGAATGGGACAACCGCTTCCTGGCGTCGTTGTCCCATTTTTTATTATGCGCGCGGCCCGTGGTGGCCGGCGCGGTGGGCAGAGGTGTTTCGATGAGCCAAGAGATGATGGATAAAACCTGTCGCGGTTTTGCCGAGGCGTTGGCTGCACGCGAGCCGGTTCCCGGCGGCGGTAGCGCGAGCGCCTTTGTGGGCGCGCTGGGCGCCTCGCTTTGCGGGATGGTTGCTCGCTATGGGGCGACGAACCCCGCGCTTGCCGATCGCGCGGACGATCTGGCGCACGCGTTTGCCCAGGCAGACGAGCTGTCTCAGGAGCTTGTCAACTTGGTTGCCGAGGATGTTCGAGCCTACGGGCAGGTGTCGGCGGCGTACGGTATTTCGCGCGAGGATCCGGCTCGACCGGCTGCGATTCAGGATGCGTTGCACGTGGCCGCCATGCCGCCATATCGAATCATGGATGCGTGCGGTCGTGCGCTGGCACTGCTCGAGGACATGGCGGACAAGGGCTCCCGACAGCTGCTGTCCGATGTGGCGTGCGGCGCCGTATTCTGCCGCGCCGCCATGCAGGGCGCAAGCCTGACGCTCTTCGCCAACACCACGTCTATGAAGGATCGTGCCCGCGCCGAGGAGCTCGAGGCGGCGTGCGATGAGCTGCTGGATACGTGGCTTCCGCGCGCCGATGCTCTGGCGCGCCGTGCCGCAGATGCCGCCAGGAAGAGGGGATAGCCATGGCCGAGCTGCTTAAAGGGGCCCCCGTTGCCCGTGCTTTGACCGAGGAGCTCGTCGCTCGCTGCGCCGCCCTGCGCGAGCGCGGCGTTGTGCCGACGCTGGCCATCGTTCGCGTGGGCGAGCGCGAGGACGACCTGTCCTACGAGCGTGGTGCACTCAAGCGCTGCGAAAAGGTGGGCATCGAAGCTCGTCGCGTATTGCTGCCTGCCGATGTTTCGCAGGATGAGCTGCTGGCGGCTATTAAGGACATCAATGCCGACCCCACTGTTCACGGTTGTCTGATGTTTCGCCCGCTGCCTGCCGGTCTTGACGAGGATGCAGTTGCCGCGGCGCTCGATCCCGCCAAGGATGTTGACTCCATGACGCCGGCCTCGCTGCTTACCACGCTTTCGGGTCGTGGAGTGGGCTTTGCTCCTTGCACGGCTGAGGCCGTGTTGGCGTTGCTGGACCATTACGGCGTTGAGCTGGATGGTACCAAGGTTGCGGCGGTCGGTCGATCGCTGGTGATTGGCCGTCCCGTTGCCGCCATGCTTACGGCTCGCAATGCCACAGTGACGATGTGCCATACGCATACGCGCGACCTTGCTGCCGAGTGCCGTTCTGCCGACATTGTTGTTGCCGCGGTTGGGCGTGCGCGTACGATTGGCGCGGATGCGGTTCGCGAGGGCCAGACGATCATCGACGTGGGTATTAACTGGGACGAGGCCGCCGGCAAGCTGGTCGGCGACGTCGATTTTGATGCTGCGGAGCCGATTGTTGGCGCCATCACGCCCGTGCCGGGCGGCGTGGGCGCAGTGACGACGGCGATTCTCGCCAAACACGTGATCGAGGCGGCGGAGCGCGCATTGAACTAGGCATTTTTGGCTGATTAGGGGGTTAGATATATACTCCCGTGACACGCCGTGTGCAAAAAATGCCAAATATGAGTACTGTTGCCAAGCTAGTCACATATAATTTAGGTCATTTTGGCTCTCTAACGATATTTAGTATCGATAGGGAGCCTATTTTATTGGGCCTTTGAGGAATTACATAGTCTAACTTTTGTACAAATGTAGACTTTCGACGCCCACGCCCGGCAAAATAGCTGCTACTAAATTGGTGTCAGTACTCATATTTGGCATTTTTTGCACACAGGGGTTGCTGTGGCCGTGGTTTCGCCCTTTTTGCGCCGAAGCGATACACTGTTGCCGTTTGATTTCTTCGCTCAAGGAGGATGCGCATGCCGTGTACAACGATTTTGGTTGGTAAGAACGCGAGCTACGACGGGTCGACGCTGGTTGCCCGTAACGAGGACTCGTCCAACGGGGTGTTTGAGCCCAAGCGCATGCGCGTGGTGCACCCCGACGAGCAGCCGCGCGTCTACACGAGCGTCCTGAGCCACCTGACCATCGAGCTGCCCGATAACCCCATGCGCTACACAAGCGTTCCAGACGTTATCCCGGGTCACGGCATTTGGGCTGAGGCCGGCTTCAACGAGCTTAACGTTGGCATGTCCGCAACCGAGACACTCACCACCAACGAGCGCGTCCGCGGCGCCGATCCGCTCGTAGACTATGTGCCCGCCAAGGGCAACGAGGGCGAGGACGGCTATGTTCCGGCGCAGCCCGGTGGTCTGGGCGAGGAGGACATGGTGACCCTGGTGCTGCCGTACGCCAAGTCCGCCCGTGACGGCGTGCGCATCTTGGGCGACCTGCTCGAGCGCTACGGCACCTACGAGAACAACGGCATCGCCTTGAGTGACGTGGACGAGATCTGGTGGCTCGAGACCATCGGCGGCCACCACTGGATCGCCAAGCGCGTGCCCGATGACGCCTATGTGACCATGCCCAACCAGCTGGGTATCGACAGCTTTGACCTGGACGACGCCGAGGGCGCTCAGGTCGACCACATGTGCTCCGCCGACCTGCGCTCCTGGATGGCCGAGTGGCATCTGGACCTGACGCTGGGCGTCGAGGGCGACGGTCCGGCGACGGTCTTCAACCCGCGCGAGGCCTTTGGCTCGCACAGCGACAGCGACCACGTCTACAACACGCCGCGCGCCTGGTACATGCAGCGCTGCCTCAACCCCAGCGATGTGTGGGACGGTCCCGACGCCGACTACACGCCCGAGAGCGACGACATCCCCTGGAGCCGCGTGCCCGAGCGCAAGGTGACCATCGAGGACATCAAGTACGTGCTTTCGAGCCACTACCAGGGCACGGAGTACGACTGCTACGGCAGCAAGGGTACGCCCGCCACGCGCGGCGCCTATCGTCCCATCGGCATCAACCGCAACAGCCAGCTTGCCGTGCTGCAGCTGCGCCCCTATGCGCAGCCTGCGTATCGCGCCGTGCAGTGGATGGCGTTTGGCTCCAACTCGTTTAACGCGCT
>CAJMNP010000062.1 GCA_905214895.1 uncultured bacterium
TGGACCCCGACCGCATCTTTGCATGGGGCGAGGGCCTTGGCGGCGGAGTCGCGCTGGCGGTTTCTGCTCTGGACGAGCGGGGCCTTGCCTGCACGGCGGTTGCCAATCCAATTCCCGGTGGTCTCGAGGCTCTGTCGTCTCGGGTGCGCGGATCGGTGCTCATGGGCACATCGCTTATGGATGCCGTGAGCGATCCCAAGGGCCAGTTTGCCGTGTTCAACGGTCTTGAGTGTGACCGGAGGCATATCATCTATGCCAAATACGCTCACGAGCGCATCAATGCGTTCGAAAACGAAGTCGTCGGCTTCTTTAACCAAACGTTCTACCCGTGTTCTTTGGCCTAGACGGCCTGGACACTGCCAACAAGAGTGGGTGGCATAGGGTCGCCCGCCAGACAACTAAGGAGATTCTTGTGGCAACTCAGAAATTCACCGGCGTTATCCCTCCCGTCGTTGTTCCCGATACCGAAGACCACCAGCTCGACGTTGCCTCCTTTGAGCGCAGCATCAACCGCATGATCGATGCCGGCGTCGATGGCCTGTTCTTCCTGGGCTCCTCGGGCGAGGTCGTCTTCTCCACCGACGAGCGTCGTCGTCAGATCATCGCCGAGGCCGTCCGTATCGTCGATCACCGCGTGCCTGTTCTGGTCGGCATCATCGACACCGAGACCGAGCGCATGATCGAGCACGGCAAGGTCGCTCAGGAGCTGGGCGCCGATGCGCTTGTCGCCACCTGCCCGTTCTATGCCCTGCAGGGCATGACCGAGGTCGAGGAGCACTTCCGCATCCTGCATGAGGAACTCGACCTGCCCATCTTTGCCTATGACATCCCCGTGTGCGTCCACACCAAGCTCCCCTGGAAGCTCCTTGCCAAGCTCGGCGCCGAGGGCGTTCTGGCCGGCGTCAAGGATTCCTCGGGTGATGACATCTCGTTCCGCTACCTCGTTCAGGAGAACGAGAAGAACGGCCATCCGATGAGTATCCTCACCGGTCATGAGGTTGTTGTCGACGGCGCCTACCTCGGTGGCGCCGACGGTTCCGTCCCGGGTCTCGCCAACGTTGAGCCCGAGGGCTACGTGCGTCAGTGGAAGGCCGCCCAGGCTGGTGACTGGGCTACCGTCAAGGCCGAGCAGGATCGCCTCAATGAGATTTCGCACATCTGGGATGTCACCTCTGGCGTCCAGGGCTATGCCGGTGGCGTCGGCGCCTTCAAGACCGCTATGAACCTCATGGGTATCTTTGACAGCCCGACCATGCCTCGCCCGGTGAAGGCCATGACCGGCGAGAACGTCGAGGCGATTAAGAAGGTCCTCCAGGACAACGGTCTCCTGTAAAGCTTCCCCAGGCACCCGATCTTGGGGCTCAAGTGGTCGGGCGTGACCCATTAGGTCAACGCCCGACCACTTTCACCCCAACCTCGGGCACCTGGGAAACCTTTACTGAGTTGCGGCGATAACACCGCCTTCATTTCCTGTAGTTGTTTTTTATCTCCTAAGGAGAGCGACATGGAGAACAAGTACGTCTGCTCTGTCGATATCGGCGGAACTAAGATCGCGACTGCCATCATGGAGTACCCGGCTGACGGCAGCGTGCCCCATCCCGTTTTTGAGGCCGAGGTTCCTACCGAGTCCCAGGAGGGCGGCGAGGCCGTCTTCCAGCGTATCGAGGCGTCCATCAAGGCTGCTCTCGAGGCGAATCCCGATGTCGAGGTCCTTGGCGTCGGTATCGGTGCCGCCGGCGTCGTCGATCCCAAGACGGGCGCCATCGCGTATGCCAATGAGATCATGCCCGGCTGGTCCGGCGTTCAGTTGGGGCCGCGTCTGCGCGAGGACCTCGGTCTTCCCGTTGCCGTCGTAGGCGACGTGCAGGCTCATGCTCTGGGCGAGGCCCACTGGGGCGTCGGCAAGGGCAAGTTTTCCGTCTTGTGTCTTGGCATCGGTACGGGCATCGGCGGCGCATATGTCGAGAACGGCCGCGTGATGCAGGGCTTCCATGGTGCTGCCGGCCATATGGGCCACATCGAGTGCTCGGCTGCCGCCGGCATTCCCTGCGCCTGCGGGCGTTCCGGCCATCTGGAGTCGGTTGCTTCGGGCACTTCCATTGGTCGAATGTACGATGAGCGTTTTGGCCGCGTCGACCCCAGCCGTCCTTCTGTCGGTCGCGATGTGAACGACCTGTGCCGTGCGGGCGACGCAAAGGCGACCGAGGTCATCCATGACGCCGGCTTTGCGCTGGGGGCCAGCTTGGGCTCGCTCGCTAACATCCTGGACCCTGAGGTCATCGTGCTTTCGGGCGGCGTGATTCACCAAGGTCCCGATTGGCGTTCGCAGACGTGGAAGGATTCGGTGCATGAGGGCTATGCCAGCCAGGCGCTCGATCCGCTTCAGAACACACCGATCCTCATCGGTTCTCTGGAGGGCGATGCTCCGCTCATCGGTGCCGCCGAGCATCTTCTTGCGTCGTTGAAGTAAACATAACTACCAAGTGCGCCTTCTGAGGTGCCGCAGATTGACGTGAAAGAGGAGCGAAGCGTACTTCGGTACGCGAGCGACGGTTTGAACGTCAAGGTGCGGTGTCTCAGAAGGCTGTTTTGAGAAAGGTTGAGTCGCACATGACCGTTGATCCTTTGATTCAATCCCTGAAGGGCAAGCTCGTCGTGAGCGTTCAAGCGTATATGGGCGAGCCGCTTCGTACGCCCGAGACCATGGCTCAAATGTCTCGCGCTTGCGAGCTCGGCGGCGCTGCCGCCATTCGCTGCCAGGGCCTTGCCGACATTGCCGCCATTAAGGGTCGCTGTGAGGTTCCCGTCATCGGCCTGTGGAAGGATGGGCACGAGGGCGTTTACATCACGCCGACGCTGCGTCACGCTCGCGCCTGCGTTGCTGCCGGTGCCGATATCGTGGCGATCGACGCCACCGATCGTCCGCGCCCCGATGGCAAGACGGTCGAGGATACCTTCCGTCCGCTGCACGAGGAGGGTGTGCTCCTGATGGCGGATTGTGCCACCATCGAGGATATTCGCCGTGCTGTTGATATGGGCTTTGACCTGGTATCCACCACGCTTTCTCACGGCGTCGCCGCCATCGACTGCACCATGGCCGATGGCCCCGACCTGCCGCTCCTGCGTCAGGCGACTGAGGAATTCCCCGGCCTTCCCATCATTTGTGAGGGTCGCGTGCATACGCCCGAGGAGGCTCGCGCCGCGATCGATGCTGGCGCCTGGGCCGTTGTCGTCGGCACCGCCATCACGCACCCCACGAGTATTACAAGTTGGTTCAAGGCTGCGCTTGAGGCGTAAGACAGACCTCGTATCCGCTCGGGGCGGTATACTCAATATAGGCAATTGACCGCGCGGGATCCGGGTTGCTGGGTCCCGCGCTTGTTTTCGGGAGGCAGCACATGCAAAAGGGAGATGCCATGGATGCGGCGGAGCGCTCGGAGCGCATCCCCGATATCGTTATCATCACCGGAATGTCCGGATCGGGCCGCACACAGGCCATGCACGTGTTCGAGGACATGGGCTATTTTTGCATCGATAACCTGCCTCCGCGTCTCATCGCCCAGCTTGCCGAGCTCGTCGGCATCAATACGGGCGTGGGCAGGCATCTCGCCGTTACCTGCGATTTGCGTAGCCAGGGACTGTTTGACGAGTTGCTCGATGCTGTCGCCGCGCTCGAAGAGCGCGAGATGAGCTGCGACATCGTGTTCCTGGAGGCTTCTGACGAGGTGCTGATTCGTCGCTACAGCGAAAATCGCCGCCGTCATCCCATTGCCAAGCCGGGGGAGACTACGGCCGATGCCATTCAGCGCGAGCGCCTTCAGCTGCAGGGCGTGCGCGACCGAGCCGATATGATTATCGACACGAGCCGCTTGCGCACTTCTGCCTTGCGTAACAAGCTTCGCATGGCTTTCTCTGAGCTGTCCGACCAGCAGCTTATGGATGTCCACGTGTTCTCGTTTGGCTTTAAGCACGGCATGCCCGTCGAGGCGGACATTATGATCGACGTCCGCTTCCTGCCTAATCCGTTCTACGATCCCGAGATGCGCACGATGACCGGCCTCGATAAGAAGGTCTCCGATTTTGTCTTAGACCATCCCAAGACCCAGGAGTTCTGGAAGGCCTGGACGCAGCTGCTCGATACGGTGATGCCCGGCTATATCGCGGAGGGCAAGCCGCAACTTTCTATTGCCATCGGTTGCACGGGCGGTCAACACCGCAGCGTTGCCATCGCCGAGGCCACGGCACGTTATTTGGAAGGTGCCCAGTATCACGTGAGCATTTCCCATCGCGACCTGTCGCGCGCGAACACGAAAGCATAGGCCTGCATGTCGTTTACCGCCGAGGTGCGTGACGAGCTCGCGCGCTGCGAACCCGAATGTGAATACTGCGATTTGTCGACGCTTGCCGCCCTGACGCGCGTGAGCGGTACACTTTCGCTGGCCGGCTCCGGGCGGTATCGTTTGACGGTCGCGACCGAGACGGGTGCCGTCGCGCGCACGATGATCACGCTGACGCATCGCATCCTTAAGCTCAAAACGGAATTCACCGTTCGTAAATCGGTCTTGCATAAGGTCCGTAACTATCTCATTACCCTGCCCGATCAACCCGACCTGGACAAGGCTTTGGTGCTGCTGGGCATTCTCGACCGCAGGGGAGGGCTCGTCGCCGGTGTTCCCCGGCACATCGTTGCCCGTCCCTGCTGCAGGCTTGCCTACATCCGCGGCGCGCTCATTGCGGGCGGTTTCGTGGCCGATCCTCGCGGCGACTTTCATTTGGAGATCGCGGTGCAGGGCGAGCAGTATGCCCGGGGACTTTGCGATCTATTGGAGCAGATTGGGGTCCATGCGCGCGTTAACGCGCGGCGCGGGTCCTTTGCTGTCTACATTAAGAGCGCCGAGGAGATCGAACATCTTTTAAAGCTGATTGGTGCCAAGCGCAGCGTTGCCGAGATTGAGGAGGCGCGCGCGGTCAAGTTGGTTAAGAACGATGTGAACCGTCGCGTGAATGCCGAGCTCGCCAACCAGACCAGAAGCGCCGGTGCCGCCCAGCATCAGCTTGCGCTTATCGATGAGCTCGAGCAGCGTGGCCTTCGCGATGCGCTTCCGGATGCCTTGGCGGTCTTTTGCGACCTGCGCGAGCGCTATCCCGATCTGTCACTGCGCGATCTGGGGGAGATGGCTGACCCTCCCTTGTCGAAGTCGGCCCTCTACCATCGAGTTTTGAGGCTTGAAAAGCTCATTGAAGCAAACAGGTAGTTTAAAGTATCGACTTATATACGGATTTAACTGCTATTTTATTCTTTAAAACGTTTTAACGTAAATTTGATTTTCAATTTCGACCATTCTCGTGAAATTCAAGTCCAAAAAAAGGTATATTAGGCGAGTGGTTAGTTTGTGGGCCTCAACGGCAGGCGCTGTAGCTTGCGGGGGCCTTACGAAAGGAGACACAATGGCAGTAAAGGTTGCTATTAACGGCTTCGGTCGCATCGGTCGTCTGGCCTTCCGTCAGATGTTCGGTCATGAGGGCTCCGAGATCGTCGCTATCAACGACCTCACCTCTCCCGATATGCTCGCTTACCTGCTGAAGTACGACTCCACGCAGGGCAACTACGCTCGCGATCACGAGGTCGTTGCTGGCGAGGATTCCATCACCGTTGACGGCAAGGAGATCAAGATCTACAAGGAGGCCGACGCCAACAACCTGCCTTGGGGCGACCTCGACGTCGACGTCGTTCTCGAGTGCACCGGCTTCTACACCAGCAAGGCTAAGGCTCAGGCCCACATCAACGCTGGCGCCAAGAAGGTCGTCATC
>CAJMNP010000063.1 GCA_905214895.1 uncultured bacterium
GCAAACTCATAGCCCAGCAGCGTGGGGTTGCACTTGATGTAGGTGTTGAGGCCCTTCTCGGTGATGAGGTAGGTCGCAATGCGCTCGATCTCGGCGGGCGGGCAGCCGTGCAGGGTAGACTCGGTTATGGAGTTGGACACGCGCGCCGGGATGGACTCGACAAACGCGGCGTCGACATGCTCAAACTTGTCCAGGTTGGCGAGCGCCCATGCGCGGCACTCGTTCCAGACGTCGGAGCCGCTGGCGTCCTTCATGCCTTCGATGTAGGCATCGACCTTGGGGCTCTTAATGCCCTCCAGGTCATAGCCCACCGACATGTTGAAGACAAAGCCGTCCGGGCTGCCCAGACCGTACTCGCGAGCGATCAGGTGGCAGGCAAACCATGCCTTCACGTACTCGGCAAAGGCCTGCGGAACCTCGAGCTCGGTCGACCATTCGCAGTTGTAGCACTCGTCCTGAGCCACGATGCAGGGCTTGTTGACGCACTTGGAGAGCTCCTCGCCGTCCATAACCTGGACGGTCTTGAGCTCAAAGAAGCGAGAACCGGCCACATAGGATGCCACGATGTTCTGGGCAAGCTGCGTATTGGGGCCGGCGGCCGGGCCAAACGGAGTCTCGATGCGCTCGTCAAAAATGGGAAGCGCACCCTCCTGGTTGGTCGTGACCATCTTGCGCACGCCAAAGATGGCGTCCTGGGTCTTGTGCTCCTCGATGATCCAGTTCATCAGCTGCGAAAACGGGATCGGCCTCATGATGTCGCTCATAGTGAGCTCCTCTCTGTAACGCCCGGCGAGACCGCGCGGCGGGCGCAAATACGGTGTAGCGCTAGCACAGCGCCGGCGACCCCGCGGAGGTCGCCTATACGCGCGTCGGATGCGGCGAAACATCTGACGCGCGCGAATCTACTTGTGAATTAGTAGGTGCGACCGTTGAGCGTGCTCCAGAGCTTCTTGGACTCAGCCATGGTCCACGCGTTGATCTTGTCCTCATCAATGCCAACGAACTCGCGATCCTTGTACAGGACGCGGCCGTTGATGATGGTGGTGCGGCAGTTTTTGCCCATCATGCCAAAGAGCATGTGGCCGTCGATATTCTCCTCGCTCAGCGGCGTAAAGGGCTTGTAGTCCATAACGATGACGTCGGCGGCAGCGCCGGCCTCGAGCACGCCGAGCTTGCGATCGAAGTACTTGCTCGCCATCTTGGCGTTGTTCTTGAAGAGCATCGTCATGGCCTCGCACCAGCCCACGTTGGGCATGGCGGCGTTGTGGCGTTGAATGATCAGGAAGACCTTGAGGCTCTCGAGCATGTCGTGGGTGTAGGCGTCGGTGCCCATGCACACGGGGATGCCGCGGCGGAAGAACTCGAGCACGGGGGCGCAGCCCACGGCGTTGCCCATATTGGATTCGGGGTTGTTAACGAGCCAGGTGCCGGACTCCTTGACGATATCCATCTCGGCGGGCGTCACGTGGATGCAGTGGCCCAGCATGGTGTCGGGACCCAGCAGGTTGTGCTGCAGCAGGCGCTCGACGGGGCTGATGCCGCCGCGGTTGAGGCGGGAATCCCACACGTCGTTCATACCCTCGCATACGTGGATGTGGAAGCCGGTCAGGCCGTTGTTGGCCTCGGCCATCTTGTCCATGGTCTCGTCCGACAGCGTAAAGGTGGCGTGACCGCCAAACATGGCGGCGATCATGTGGTTGTCGTTATCGCGACGCTCCTTGGCGGCCCACTGGGCAAACTCGGCGTTCTCGGCAATGGCCTGGTCACATTTTTCCTGGCCGCGTCGATCGGAGACCTCGTAGCACAGGCACGAACGCATGCCCAGCTCCTGAGCGGCATCCTTAATGGTAAAGAGGCTTCCCGGAATCTCGCAGAAGCTCGCATGGTGATCGAAGATCGTGGTGACGCCATCGCGGATGGAGTCAAGAATCGTGGCATAGGCGCTGGCCTTGGTGCCGTCGAGCGTCAGGTTGTCGTCGATCTTCCACCACTGCTGCTCAAGATTCTCCAGGAAATTGGTAGGGTTACAGCCCTTAATGGCAAGGCCGCGGGCCAAACCCGAGTAGATGTGGGTGTGGCAGTTGATGAGTCCGGGCATGATGAGGTTGCCCCGGGCGTCGACGTACTCGGCATCCGGGTACTTGGCCTTGAGCTCGCACTCGGGGCCCACTTCGACGATCGTATCTCCGTCAATGGCGACCGCACCGTTTGGAATGAACGGGGTCTGAGCATTGCGGGTAAAGACAGAACCGTTAGCGACCAGAAGCATGGATGCTCCCTTCAACATCAGGGGCGGGGTTTGACACCTCTGACATGGCGGAGTGCGAAGCGCCGGCCTACACCGGAAACGGGCCCTCTCCCGTCAACGCTTCACCAAAGGGACAAACCCTTTGAAGTGCGGCTTGGCGCCGCATGACGTCGGCGGACGAGGCGATGCGCCCGCCGACGAATAGCACCGAATTGGCTACTTCTTGCTCTCGGGCAAGACCAGATCCACGGCAGCGTCCTTGGCAGCATCGATGTGCTGAGCCACGACCGGCGTCTGCGGAAGAATCAGGTTAAGGACGATGGCCATGATGGCGGTGGGGGTTACGGCATTGGAGCCGATGACGGTGGACACCCAGGCGGGCATACCCTCGCCGGCAAGGCAACCGCTGGCCATCCAGATACCCAGGCCAAAGACGACGGAGGTACCGACGATGGTGGTAGTGCGCTGCGTGAGGCCCTCGCGGGTGAACATGCGCACGCCGTTCATGGTGATGGTGCCAAACACGCCCACGGTAGCACCGCCGATGACGGGCTGCGGGATAGCGGAAAGGACGGCAGAGAGCTGCGGGAACAGACCGGCGATGGCAAAGACGGCAGCGATAATCACAAAGACCCACTTGTTGACGACCTTGTTGGAGCAGATGATGCCCACGTTCTGGCCAAGGGCGCTGGTGGGAAGACCGCCCAGCAGGCCGCCGACCATAGAGGTAAGGCCCTGGGACACGATAGCGCCGGAGAGCTCGCGCTCGGTGGGCATACGGTCGATGGAGCCCAGGCAGGCGGCGGAGACGTCACCGATAACCTGGATGGCAACCATGGGGAACACGACGGCGAGGGTAATGCAGACCTCGGGATCAAACTCGAGCGCGTAGGGCATGAGCTTGGGAAGGGCGAAGACCTGAGCGGTGGCGACGCTGGAGAAGTCGATCATGCCGAAGGGGATGGAGACGATCATGCCAACGATCATGCCAAAGAACACGGAGCCCAGCTTGAGCGTGCCCTTGCCAAAGTTGGCGAGCGCAAAGACCACGGCGAAGGTGATAAGAGCGACGCACCAGGCCTGCGGGGTGCCCCACAGCGGCGTGCCCATGCCGCCGGCCATGTACTTGACGGCCGTGGGATAGAGAGAGACGCCAATGGAGAAGATGACCGTACCGGTCACGACGGGCGGGAACAGCCACTTGATCTTGCTGTAGGCCAGACCAAAGAGGACCGCGACGGCGCCGCCGACGATCTCGCCGCCCAGCAGCGCACCAAAGCTAAAGCCCGAGGCACCCATGGCCTGCAGGGCCGGCAGGAACGCGAACGAAACGCCCATGACGATGGGCAGGCCGCCGCCGATGCGACGGAAGGGGGCAAAGGCCTGAAGGGCCGTGTCGATCGCCGAAAGAATGAGCGCGACCTGGATGATGTCGGTGCTCTGCTGGCTATTAAAGCCGTAGACACCGGCCATGATGACAGCCGGGGTGATGATACCGGCAAACGAAGCCAGTACGTGCTGAAGGGCACACGGGATCATTTCCTTAACGGGAGGCATGCCTTCACGAGTGAACAGGGCTTCAGTGCCGTTCGTAACCGTCTCCTGGGTCATTTGACCACCAATCCTCGAAGTAGTTGTTTTCGCATCTAACGCTCTATTGTGACGCAGTGCGGGGTTGAGGTTGTGCCTTCGTTGCATATCGTATTAAAGATGATTCTCATTCTCAATAATAATTTTTTGTTATCAGACTATTCTTCGGCTGAAATAACTCGTTTCCGCAGGTCAGGAATGTGTCTGGTCTAAATAACATCTTACTTTTCTTTTGGTCGACCGTTTACCGCCAAAATCATACCGTCCGTCTGCATTACGCAATGTACCTGCGGATATACGAGATGATGAGCAGCGTGTTACCATGAGAAAAAATTGTTATGAACATTTCCGATTTCACCCAAAGGAGTTGCCCGTGAACGAGACCGTACGCCGCTTTTTGCCGATGGTCGATTTCCTGGAGCAGATACTCGGCAAGAACAGCGAGATCGTGCTGCACGATTTCTCGGATCCCGACCACGCCATCGTCGATATTCGCAACGGCATCGTGAGCGGCCGCAAGATCGGCGGTCCTGCCACCGATCTGGCGCTCAAGATCATGCACGACCCCAAGTATCGCGACCTGCCGTTTATTACGGGCTACGAGGGCCGCGGCGCCGGCGGCAAAACGCTGGAGTCGGCGACGTACTTTATCCGCGAGGATAACGAGATCGTCGGTATGCTCTGCGTCAACACCGACCTCTCGACCGTGCGCTCCATCAACACCATGGCGCAGCAGCTCATGGCATGCTTCGACGCGGCGCCGACGCGCACGGAGCCCGCCCCTATCGAGGTCGAAAGCCTTTCGGAGTCCACGCAGGAGCTCATCGACCGCAGCATTGCCGAGTTGCTGAGCGCACGCGGGCTGGATGTAGCGTCGCTTGGTCAGAGCGACCGCGTGGACGTCATTCGCCACCTCAACGGCAACGGGGTGTTCATGCTCAAGGGCGCTGTGGCCTGCGCCGCCACCGCGCTGGGCATTTCGGAGCCCAGCGTATACCGCTACCTGCAAAAAGTCCGCAAGGAAGGCTAAACGTGATCCCTTGGGGACGAAGGTAAACGGATCATTTTTGTCGCATCGCTTGACAAAAGACCCTGCAGCTCGCACGCGCTGCAGGGTCTTTTTGCATGTCATGTTTAGTTGTTACCAACACCTTAGAGAGCGGCGACAACCTCGATCTCGACCAGACCGCCAGCCGGAAGGGCGGCAACCTGGAAAGCGCTGCGCGCGGGGAACGGAGCCTCGAACTTGGAGGCGTAAATCTCGTTCACGGCGGCAAAGTCGGCGATGTCGGCCAGGTAGACCGTGGTCTTGACGACATCGGCAAACGTGGCGCCGGCAGCGGTCAGCAGAGCCTCGACGTTGGCGAGGGACTGCTTGGCCTGGGCCTCGACACCCTCGGGCAGCTTGCCGGTCGCGGGATCGATGCCCAGCTGGCCGGACAGAAACACCATGTTGCCAGTCTGGATACCGGGGGAATACGGGCCGATGGCTGCGGGTGCGTTATCGGAAGACACGACGGTCTTGCTCATGTTTTTCTCCTTACAAGTAAAAGGGAACGGGAGCGCGGCGTTCACACCGGGAGGCACAGTTCGGTCTGAACACCGCGCTTGATTGGGATAGTACTCAAGGTTTCCGCGCGATGCAAGATTATTATCACGTTGCGAGAATCTTTTATCGCCCAACGGCGTCTGTCGGCCGCTGAACGGCACGACCGGCGACCTGCCTGAAGACTTTATCCTGCTTGGGCCACAGGGCTCGTCCGCCGCAACAGCACCACTATACTTTTGAATATCTGAGCATTTTGAAAGGCAGGATATGACCGCAACCGCCAGTCGAACCACCAACCGCAGACCCGAGCTTTTGGCGCCCGCCGGAGGGCCCGAGCCCTTTGCCGCCGCACTCGCCGCCGGGGCAGACGCCATCTACTGCGGCATGGGCAGCTTCAACGC
>CAJMNP010000064.1 GCA_905214895.1 uncultured bacterium
TCTCCTGACCATCCTCCCACTTGCCGTCCATCATGAACGGGCCGTTACCGACCGGGGCAAGGTAGAAGCTCTTGACATCGGACTCGGCGCACTCGGGAACCGGGGACAGAGCCGGGTGAGAGGCGACGAACGGGAAGTCGGCGTAGGCGGAAGTCAGCTTGACGACGAGGGTCTCGTCATCCGGGCAGGTAACGCCGGACAGCTCGGTAGCGTTACCGGCAAGCAGATCATCATAGCCCTCGACCATGGAAAGGTGGTAGGAGACCTCGGAAGGACCATACTCGGTAGCGATGGCCGACTTGGTGTTGACCAGGCGCTCCCAACCGAGCTTGAAGGACTTGGAAGTAACGTCGTCACCGTTGTGGAACTTGGCCTTCTTGATCTTGAAGGTGAACTCGGTGGCGTCGTCGTTAGCCTCGAAGGACTCGCAAGCCAGCGGAACGATCTCGCCCTTCTCGTTATCGTACTCCGTCAGAGCGTCGAAGAGCTGGTACTCGACCTGAGTGCCCTGATCCTCCTGGACGTTGTAGGGGTCAATGCAGACCGGGTTGTTGATGTAGAAGTTCAGCGTCGAACCGGACTCAGAACCGGAAGTGTCGCCGCCCTTCTTGCCGCATGCGGCAAGAAAAGCCATGGAGCTCGCAGCGAGGGTGCCGCCAACAAAGGCGCGACGACCCATAACGGGCTGGTGGAACATAGAATCAGCCATGCCATCCTCCTTATGAGATAGGACAAAGTGAATTCGGCCGGGCAACGTCGAGACAGCCCGATCGAACCATTCAAACGCGGTCCGCCGTTATGGCTGGTTATGCAGTGCGGACCAACGTTTCGCAATACAGTAGCGCATTTTATGCACAATATGGCGCTAATTCCGGTTAACGGTCGAGAATTTCTTTAGTTAGGCGAAGTATGTGGGGATATTTTGACTCTATTACAAGTCTGTAAACAAAAAGGGCCCCGCACATGCGGGACCCTTTACAAACGTATATACGCCGATGCTTAGTAGCCGACGATGCCCTGCGGGAAGAAGAACATGCACAGAACGACACACACAGCAAAAACGACGGCCATAATTACCGTCAGGCGATCGAGGTTCTGCTCCATGACGCCCGTGGCAGAGCTGGAGTTATACAGCGAGCTAGCGATCATATCCGAAACGCCGGTACCCTTACCGGAGTGCATCAGGACGAGAATCGTCAGCGCCACGGCAGAGATAGCCCAAACGACAAACAGAAGAATCTGGAACGGACCCATAGATAAGCTCCTTAATAGAACAATTTAAACTCCAGTACTGTACCACAACCTCCAACACTCCCCCATCCGCCATTTAGGGACGGGGTAGAAATGGCAGAAATACAAAAAAAGGGGTCGTCCGGTTGTGGACAACCCCCTTACTAGAAAACGGTATTTGTTTTCTATTAGGCCTCGGTGGCGAGCACGCGACCCGTCATCTCGGCGGAAGGCTCAAGACCAGCCATGGTGAGCATGGTCGGAGCGATATCGGAGAGACGGCCGTCCTCGATACCGGTGAGCTTGGCCTTATCATCAACGATGATGAACGGCACGCGGTTGGTAGTGTGAGCCGTGAACGGATGCTTGGAACCATCGGAAGCGACGTCAAACATGTGGTCGGCGTTACCGTGGTCGGCGGTGATCAGCGCAAAGCCGCCCTTGGCGAGAATCGCCGGGACAACCTGGGACAGAGCATCGTCAACAGCCTCGACGGCCTTAACGGCGGCGTCGAATACACCGGTGTGACCAACCATGTCGCAGTTCGCGAAGTTCACGATGTAGAAATCAGCGCGATCCTCGTTGATGGCGGCGACGAGCTTCTCGGTAACCTCGGGAGCGCTCATCTCGGGCTGCAGATCATAGGTAGCAACCTTGGGGGAAGCGACGAGCACGCGCTCCTCGCCCTCCTTGGGCTCCTCGATGCCGCCGTTGAGGAAGAACGTCACGTGGGCGTACTTCTCGGTCTCGGCGGTGTGCAGCTGCTTCAGGCCATTGGCGGCGATAACGTCGGCCAGGACGTTCTCGGGGAACGTCTTGGGGAAGGCGACCTCAACGTCAAACGTCGGATCGTACTCGGTCATCGTCACAAAGTGCGAAAGCTTAATCTGCTCGCGCTCAAAGCCGTCGAACTCCTTGTCCGTGAACACGCGGGTCATCTGACGAGCGCGGTCGGGACGGAAGTTGAAGAAGATGGCCGCGTCGCCCTCGTGGATGCCCTCGTTGTGGGCAGCGAAGGGCTCAACGAACTCGTCGCCGCGCGGATCCTTCTCGTAGTAGGCCTTGATACCGGCAACGGGGTCGGTATCAGCATCGGATGCATTGACCATGACGTCGTAGGCGCGCTGGATGCGCTCCCAACGATTATCGCGGTCCATGGCCCAATAACGGCCCGAGACGGTGGCAACGCGAGCGTCGCAACCGGTCTCCTCGGAGATCTTAGCCAGGAAGGCGCAGAACTCGCTCATGTAGCCGGCACCGGACTGCGGGTCGACGTCACGGCCATCCATGAAGGCGTGGACGCGAACGGTCTTGACGCCGTGCTCGGCAGCCATCTTGACCAGAGCCTCGACGTGGTTCATGTGAGAATGAACGCCGCCAGGGCTCATAAGGCCCATAAGGTGAAGGGTTTTGCCCTCGGCCTTGACATCGTCCATAGCCTTGACGAAGACCTCGTTCTTGGCGATGGAGCCGTCCTTGATGGCGTTGTTGATGCGCGAAAGCTCCTGGAACACGATGCGGCCGGCACCGATGTTGAGGTGACCCACCTCGGAGTTACCCATCTGGCCATCGGGAAGACCCACGTCCTCGCCCGAAGCGCCGAGCGTGGTGTGGGGGTACTTCTCGTACAGGCTATCAAGGAAGGGCGTCTTGGCAGCGGCGACGGCGTTCTCGCCATCGGCCGGAGCTAGGCCGCAGCCGTCCATGATGATCAGGAGTGCAGGAAGATGACGTTGTGCCATATGTCCTACTCGCCTGCCTTGACGACCATAGAGGCGAAGTCGGCAGCCTTGAGCGAAGCGCCGCCCACGAGGGCGCCGTCAACATCGGGCTTGGCGACGAGCTCGGCGATGTTGCCGGGCTTGGCAGAGCCACCATAGAGAACGCGGATGCCGTTAGCGAGCTCCTCGCCGAACATCTCCTTGAGGGTCTCACGGATAGCGCCGCAGACCTCCTGAGCGTCCTCGGCGGTAGCGGTCTTGCCGGTGCCGATGGCCCAGATGGGCTCATAGGCGACGACGACCTGCTTGGGGCAGGTGATCTCAAGACCAGCAAGGCCAGCCTTGACCTGGTTCACGACGTGCTCGACATAGGTGCCAGCCTCGCGGACCTCGAGGGACTCGCCGCAGCAGAAGACGGGAACAAGACCGGCGGCAACGAGAGCCTTGGCCTTCTTGTTCTGGTCCTCGTCGGTCTCGTGGAAGTAGTCGCGACGCTCGGAGTGACCGATGATGCAGTAGGTGCAGCCAGCAGACTTGAGCATGTCGCAAGAGGACTCACCGGTGAAGGCACCCTTGGCCTCCCAGTACACGTTCTGTGCACCGAGGGCGATGGGGGCAGCCTGAATGCGGTCATGAACCGTGGTGATGTCGATGGTCGGAGGGCACACGAGCACCTCGACGCCAGCCGGAACCTCGGGCAGAGCCTGAGCCAGCTCGTCGGCGAGCTTGGCAGCCTCGGCGACGTCGTTGTTCATCTTCCAGTTACCAGCGATAAGAAGGGTGCGATTAGGCATCGAGAAGCGCCTCCACTCCGGGCAGGGCCTTACCCTCGACGAGCTCCATGGAAGCGCCACCACCGGTGGAGATCCAGCTCATCTTGTCGGCCAGGTTGAACTTGTTGACAGCTGCGACGGAGTCGCCACCGCCGATGATCGAGGTGCAGTCGGCCTCGGCGACAGCCTCGGCGATAGCCTGGGTGCCGTGAGCGAAGTTGTCGAACTCGAAGACGCCCATGGGGCCGTTCCAGAACACGGTCTTGGCGCCCTTGACGGCCTCGGCGTAAAGCTCCTCGGTCTTGGGGCCGATGTCCATGCCCTCACGATCGTCGGGGATAGCGTCGGAAGCGACAACCTCGGGGACAGCGTCCTCGCCAAAGTGATCGGCAACGCGGTTGTCGATGGGGAGCAGAATCTTGACGCCCTTCTCCTCGGCCTTCTTGAGCATCTCGCCAGCGCGCTCGACCCAGTCCTCTTCCTTGAGGGACTGACCGACGGTCAGGCCCTGAGCCAGGAAGAAGGTGTAGGCCATGCCGCCACCGATAATCAGGGTATCAGCGGAGTCGATGAGGTGATCGAGCACACCGATCTTGGAGGAAACCTTGGAACCGCCGACGATAGCGACGAAGGGACGCTCGGGCTCGGCGAAGATGCCGGTCAGCGTGTCGACCTCCTTCTCGAGCAGGAAGCCAGCGACTGCGGGCAGGTAAGCGGCGGGGCCCACGACGGAACCCTGGGCGCGGTGAGCGGTACCGAAGGCATCGAGGACGAAGACGTCACCATAGGAAGCGAGGATCTTGGCGATCTCGGGATCGTTCTTCTTCTCGCGCTTGTCGAAGCGGACGTTCTCGAGAACGAGAACCTTGCCCGGCTCGACGGCAGCGACAGCCTCGGCAGCCTTCTCGCCGTAAGTGTCGGCGACAAAGGCAACGTCGAGACCAGAGAGCTCGGCGAGCTTCTTGGCGACGGGCTCGAGGGACAGCTCGGGCTGGAAGCCGGTGCCATCGGGACGGCCGAGGTGGCTCATGAGGATGACGCGAGCGTTGTGCTCAACGAGATAGTTGATGGTGGGCAGGGCAGCCTTGATACGGGTGGTGTCGCCAACGACGCCATCCTTGATAGGCACGTTGAAGTCAACGCGGACGAGAACGCGCTTGCCGTCGACATCGATGTCGCGGACGGTCTTCTTGGTAAAGGCCATGTTTGCTTCTACCTTTCGTACGTGTCTGCCTCCCATTACGGCAGACGATTTCCTATAAAAAGGGCGCGACCCTAGGGTGTAAGCCCTATAAGGCCGCGCCCTTCTTTAGACGCTCAACGAGCTATTCGCTAAAAGCTAAATTAAGCAACGAACTTCTCGAAGTACTTGATGGTGCGGACCATCTGAGAGGTGTAAGAGTTCTCGTTGTCGTACCAAGAGGTGACCTGAACGAGGGTCTGGCCGTTGCCAAGGTCAGAGCACATGGTCTGAGTGGCGTCGAAGATGGAGCCGTGGGTCTCGCCGATGATGTCGGTGGAGACGATGTCGTCCTCGTTGTAACCGAAGGTCTCGGAGATGGTGGCAGCGTAGGCCTTCATAGCAGCGTTGACCTCGTCGACGGTGACCTTCTTGTCAACGACAGCGTAGAGGTTGGTGATGGAGCCGGTCGGCGTCGGGACGCGCTGGGCGGCACCGATGAGCTTGCCGTTGAGCTCGGGGAGAACCAGGCCGATAGCCTTGGCAGCACCGGTGGTGTTGGGGACAATGTTAACGGCGCAGGCGCGGCTACGACGCTTGTTGCCCTTGCGCTGCGGGCCGTCGAGCGGCATCTGGTCGCCAGTCCAGGCGTGAATGGTGGTCATGATGCCGGACACGATGGGAGCGAAGTCGTTCAGACCCTTGGCCATCGGGGCGAGGCAGTTGGTGGTGCAGGAAGCAGCGGAGATGATGTTGTCCTCAGCGGTCAGCGTCTCGTGGTTGACGTTGTACACGATGGTGGGCAGATCGCTGCCGGCCGGAGCGGAGATGACGACCTTCTTGGCGCCAGCGTTGATGTGGGCCTGAGCCTTAGCCTTGCTG
>CAJMNP010000065.1 GCA_905214895.1 uncultured bacterium
GGCCGGCGAACAGGGCGCACGTGGTGGCAAAGCCCGTGAGGATGCCCGACTTGGACGCCTTGCCACCCTTAACGGGAAGCGTGCCCACAAAGAGCCCCAGGCCCGTGGCGGCAAGCGCGGATGCAGCACCGCCCAGCAGGCACAGCCCCTCGCGCCCGCCAAAGTCGACGCCGACCACCAGGCGCACGTAGCCGATCGCGACCGCCATCGAGGCAAAAGAAACCAGCCACGAGCCGACAAAGATGCCGGCTAGCGACGCTGTCTTGGAAAGGCCACCCACGCAGCGGCGCGCGCCAAGGCCCGACAGATTGGGCTGCAGGTCGACGACACTCAAGGCGGCAAACTCGGCAGACATCATCGCGACCAGACCAAAGAGCGCGTAGTAGTAAATGGTCGTGCCGTCGGGCGTGGTGCGCGTCAGGCTCACACGACGGGCGCCGCCCTCGAGCGACAGGGCGCGCGCAACCGCCTCGGGGTCGGCGAGCGCCGCCAGGTTGTCCTGGGCAATCTGGGACATGAGCTCGGCATTTTGTGTATACGAGCTTGCCACCGTCTCAAGGATGCTGCGGTCGGTGAGCACCGACGAGGCACGCGAGCCGTCATAGCTCGAGAGCAGCGTGAGCTTGGGCGTGCCCGCAGCGTCGACCGTATAGATGCCCGCGACCTCGCCGGACTTGAGCGCACGGTTCGCATCGGCCGCGTCGTCGTACTCGTGGATCTCGAGCAGTTGATCGTCGCCCTCCTTGGCAAGCGAGGTCGCCACGTCCTTAAAGGACGAAGCGCCCCAGGCTTCGTCAGCGACAACGGCTACCGGCACCGGGTCGACCTTGCCGTCGGAGCTGAGGTTCGCAAACATAAACATGAACATCGTTGAAAGCGCAATGGGAAAGACCGCGCCCCAGACCCACGTGCTCGGCCGGCGCAGCAGCGTCTTGAGCGTGGTGATGATGGTGTTGAACATGGCCGTCCCCTAGTCGCGCAGCTCGCGGCCGGTGATCTCGAGGAACACGTCGTTGAGGGTCGGCGGCTCGCTCCACACGCGGCCGAGCGCAACGTCGGCGGCGCGCAGCGTGTCGAGGATGTCCACCAGGTTGTGCGGGCTCGCCTCGCAGGTGCAGACGAGCTCGCCGCCGGACAGTTCAACCGAAAGCACGTGCTCGAGGGCGCGCAGCCGCTCGACCGTGACGGGCTCGACGGCGCCGACCTCGACGGTCACGCGCTCGCCCATTTGAATCATGCGCTTGAGCTCGTCGTTGGTGCCCTGCGCCAGCACGCGGCCGCCGTCCATGATCATGATGCGGCTGCAGATTTGCTCGATTTCCTCCATGTAATGGCTGGTATACACCACCGTGGCACCCTCGTCGCGCAGGCGGCAAATGCCCTCCAGGATGGCGTTGCGGCTCTGGGGGTCGACCGCCACCGTGGGCTCGTCGAAGAAGATGAGCTCGGGCTTGTGTGCGATGCCGCAGGCGATGTTGAGGCGGCGCGCCAGGCCGCCCGAGAGCTTACCGGGGCGGAACTTGGCAAAGTCGCCCAGACCGACAAAGTCGATCGCCTCGTCCACGAGCGCACGGCGGCGCTTGCGGTCGTTGACGTAAAGACTGCAGAAATAGTCGATGTTCTCGCGTACCGTGAGCTCGTCAAACACCGCCACCTGCTGCGGCACTACGCCGATGCGGCGCTTGAGGTCGTAACGCGTGGGCGTCATGGGCTCGCCGAACAGCTCGATGGTGCCTTTGTCGTAGGAAAGCAGCTGCAAAATGCAGTTGATGGACGTGGTCTTGCCCGAGCCGTTGGGGCCGAGCAGGCCAAAGATCTCGCCGGGGGCGATGTTCAGGTTAAAGTGGTCGAGCGCGATAAGATCGTCATAGCGCTTGACGAGGTTTTCGACATGGACGATATCTGTCATGAGGCGCCCCTTCTGTTGGTCGTGGCCCGGTACGATTTCATCATCGCAGGAGCGGGCGGCGCGCACCAGTGAGCTTTGTCACGAGTGCGGGGGGGGCGGAAGCGAAACCCCCGCTCGCGCGAGCGATCGACGCCGATTTGCCGCGCGGGAGGAATGTCATGGTTGCGCAGGCGGCCCCTCCACCACGCGCGGCTTCGCGTACAATACCCGTATGAACAGGCTTTTCGACAAAATCGATCGTACTGGCGTGCTGTATTGCGGCCGCCACGGGTCTTGCTGTGGACGCTCGCCTGGTCGCGGCGTTTTGCCTTGGCGTTATTGCCACCTCGCTGGCCGAGCTCGCGCAGGGGAAAAGCGCCCGGCGTGCGAGCGAGACCGCGAGCTGCGCTTACATCATCGCGGCTGTCTTCGTGCCGCCGTTTGTGCCGTTTGCGCCTCTCGCCCTCTATGACATCGCGCGGCGGGTGCGCCGTGAGCACGCCTGGGCCGCGCTGGGCATTGGCGCCACCTTTGTCTTTGCGCTCGTCGCGGACCTTCGCACCAACGCGCTTACCGCCCGAACGCTCCTGCTGACCGCCATCCTTTCGGTTCCCGCCACCTTGTTATCGCTACGTACCGCCCAGTTGGAACGCGAGCAGAAGCGCATGCGCCGCACCCGCGACGAGCTGCAGGAACGCGCTCTGGCGCTGGAGGCACGCAACCGCGACCTTGCCGACCGCCAGGACTACGAAGTCGAGCTCGCGACACTCGCCGAACGCGCCCGCATCGCGCGCGAGATCCACGATAACGTCGGGCACCAGCTCACGCGTGCCTCGCTGCAGACCGAGGCCCTGCGCGTCGTGCACGCCGACGAGCCCGGCGTCGCCGCCGATTTCGCCGACGTTAAACGCACGGTTGACGAGGCGCTCCAGCTTGTGCGCACCAGCGTCCACGCGCTCAACGACAACGCCGTCGATCTTTCCGTGCAGCTCGAACGCATTGTTGAAGGCGCACGCTCGGACGGCGGCCCGCAGATTGAGCTTGAGGTTTTGGCCGAGCATGCGCCCGCAAACGTCGCCAACTGCTTTGCGGCGGTCCTGCGCGAGGCGCTCTCCAACACCATGCGCCATGCTTGCGCCCAAACCGTCGCCGTACGGTGCATGGAGCATCCGTCGTTTTACCAGCTCATCGTCACCGATGATGGCACGGGCGGGGTCCAAGCAAGCGGCCGCGGCACCGCGGAGGGCATGGGGCTCGGCTCCATGCGCGAGCGTGTCGAGGCGCTTGGCGGCACTTTCACCGCCGGCCCGCGCGCCGGCGCCGGCGGCTGGCGTGTGTTTGCCACCGTTCCCAAACCGCAAGGAGATGAGGGCCGATGAGGCTCATTGTTGTCGACGACGACCGCTTGGTGGTCGATTCGCTCAAGATTATCCTGGGCGCACAGCCGCAGATCGAGGTGGTGGGCACCGGCGCCAATGGCGACGACGCGGTCGCGCTCTACGCCGAGCACTCGCCCGACATCGCGCTGCTCGACATTCAGATGCCGGGACGCGACGGCCTATCGGCGGCACGCAAAATCCTTGAGCGCGACCCTGCGGCGCGCGTGGTGTTTCTGACGACATTCTCGGATGACGAGTACATTGTGTCGGCGCTCAAGCTAGGCGCCCGCGGCTACCTGATTAAAACCGATGTCGCCGCCATTCCTCCAGCGTTGGCGCAGGTCATGGACGGCAAACGCGTGCTCGAGGGCAAGGCGATCGAAGACATCGATTTTGACGGAACAGACGTCGAGGCAGGCAAGCCTCGCCGGCCCGCCGCCTTTGCCAGCCTGACCGACCGTGAGTTCGAAGTCGCCGAGCTCATCGCCCGTGGCCTCGATAACAAGGAGATTGCCGCCGCCGCTTACATGGGCGAAGGCACCGTGCGCAACCACATCAGCTCGATCCTAGCCAAAATGGGCCTGCGCAACCGCACGCAGATCGCCATCGCCTACCTGCGGGGGTAATTTCCCAACGGTCAACCACTCCCGCATAGCAAAATGGCTGCTACCTATTTAATGCCATTTCAAAACTATGCCGGTTTACTACGATGAATCGCCCACCTTCGACCACGGCAAATTGCGCGCTTCCAAAACCGCAGGTAGAACGCTTGCGATATTTAGAAAAATGCAGTCATGGTCGGGAATGTCGAGTTCATCGTAGTAAACCGGCATAGTTTTGTTCGGGCGGCCCTGCACGAGCGCCTCCGCAAGCCTCGCGAGACCAAAATGATCCGTTTTCCTCCGTCCCCAAGGGATCAGCCGGAACCGCTCGCCACGAAACCTGCCTATCTACTACGTTTGACTCGATACCCCCGACCATAACCGCGTTTCATGAAAAACCGCAGCCGTTCTACCTGCAGTTCTCATTTCGCATTACTTGCTGTGGTCGAGGGCTGCCGCCTAAACATAGTAGATCGGCCCATTTCGTGGCAGACGGGTCACGCGGCAGCCCTCGCAAGGCAAAAATGATCCGTTTCCCTCTGTCCACGGGAGATCAAAGGCTGTTACTGATATGGTGCCATTTCAAAACTATGCCGGTTTACGGGGCTAAAGTCGGGGCCCTCATCCATGCCTTCATTTTTTGAAAAACGGCAGGCTATCTACCTGCAGTTTTGTTTTTGCGATTTTCTGTATGGTCGGAGATTCGCTATCCAGCCCCGTAATCCGGCATAGTTTTGATCGCGGCAGCCTAACCGCGCGCTCACGCGCGGGGCCGGTGGGGCATTTTTGCCCCACCGGCCCCGTTTTCGCGCTATTCCGGCTTGGTTTCTACCGTGGGGGTCTTGTCCGCCGCAACTGGAGTGCGGGCGGTGTCCATGCTCAGGCAATGTTTAGGGCAGCTTTCGATGCACTCGCCGCACACCACGCAAGCGTACGGATCGATCGACCACGTTCCGCCCTTGCGATCGACCGCGAGCGCGCCCGCCGGGCAGCGACGCGCGCACATGCCGCAGCAAATGCACACGCCCATGTCGTTGACGATGTGACCGCGCAGGCGCTCGGGCGCCGTCAGCTCCTCCTGCGGGTAGCGCACCGTTACCGGCTGCTTGACCATAGAACCCAAGGCCGTCTTAGCAAATGTCAGTAAACTCATGCCGCGCCTACCTTTCCGTGCAGCTAATGCAGGGGTCGATGGTCAGGATAATCATGGGCACGTTGGCAAGGAGCACGCCCTGCAGCGCATGTGTCAGACCCGCCAGGTTCTGCGACGTCGGCGTGCGCACGCGAAAACGGTCCAGGTTCTTGGTGCCGTTGCCGCGCACATAGTAGTACGCCTCGCCGCGCGGCTGCTCAATCACGACCTCGCCGCGCGCGCCGTCGGCCGGCGTAAGCTTGGTGCGTCCACCGATGCCGTCCTGCGGAATCTTGCCCACAAGCTCCTTG
The DNA here is from genome assembly GCA_905214895.1 of uncultured bacterium. Next base: position 5,313 of record CAJMNP010000065.1, read on the forward strand.
ATAATGTCCATGGCCTGTGTGACCTCGGCACAACGCACCTGGCAGCGGGCATAGCAGTCGCCGTCGGTGGCAACGATGGGCTCAAACGCGGCCAGATCCGCATAGGCGCCGTCGCCGAGCATGCGCACGTCGTAATCCACGCCCGAAGCGCGACCGAACGGGCCGACCATCGACAGATCCAGCGCGTCCTTCTTGCTAATCACGCCCACGCCATGCAGGCGCTCGCCGCAGCTGTCGTCGTCCAAAAACGTATGCACCAGGGCCTCGTAGTCGGGACGCATGGCATCGAGCGTCTGAACAATACCCGCCAGCTCGGAGTCCTCGATGTCGTGCTTAAGGCCGCCGACCTCGTTGATCGACAGAATCACGCGGCCGCCGCACGTGCTCTCAAAGATCTTGAGAATCTGCTCGCGCAGGGTCCACGAACGATAGAACA
>CAJMNP010000066.1 GCA_905214895.1 uncultured bacterium
ACATCTCCCTGCAAACACTGTAGTTAGCTAAAGGGGGAGTTCGCGTGTCTGCAACAATCAAACCCTTCACCGACGAGTTCGAAGAGTATGGTCGCGATGAGTCTCGCACATCGGGCGAGGCCTCGAGCATCTCGTTTCCGACAACGGAGGACGAGGTCCGCGCCATTTTGAAAAAGCTCCATGCCGAGCGTGTCCCGGTGACGGTTCAGGGCGCCCGGACCGGTCTTGCCGCCGGCGCCGTGCCTCATGGCGGTCACATTCTCAATACTTCCCGCATGAATCGCTACCTAGGCATTCGCTGCGATGGGCAGGGTCGCTTTCTTTTGCGTGTGGCGCCCGGCGTCGTGCTGTCTGAGCTGCGCAAGCAACTGGGCAAGAAAGTGCTGCCGACTGTCGGCTGGGACCAGGCATCGCTTGAGGCCTACGAGGAGTTCCAGGAAGCTCCCGAGCAATTCTTTCCCACCGATCCCACCGAGGCGTCTGCCTGCCTGGGCGGTATGGCGGCATGCAACGCTTCCGGCGCCCGTAGCTACGCTTACGGCCCCATGCGCCCTCGCGTCACGGGCCTTCATGTCGTGCTGACCGATGGCGACCTGCTCGAGCTTCACCGTGGCGAGGTTTTTGCACAGGGTCGTCGCCTTTCGCTCGTCACGGTGCAGGGCCGCACGCTCGAGCTCGACCTTCCCGACTACACCATGCCCAAGACCAAAAATGCTTCGGGCTATTTCGTTGCTGACGATATGGATGCCATCGATCTGTTTATCGGTGCGTGTGGCACGCTCGGCGTCATCACCGAGCTCGAGATTGCCCTGCAGGCGGCACCTGCGGTCGTTTGGGGCGTGAGTTGCTTCTTTGACAGCGAAGACAAGGCCGTGTCCTTCACCGATTCTGTGCGTCCCGTCCTGTCCCACGCGGCTGCCATCGAATATTTCGATGCGGGCGCCCTGGATATCCTGCGTCGTCAGCGCGAGCAGTCGACCGCGTTTGCCTCGCTGCCGGCGCTCGACAAAGACGCCAAGGTCTGTGTCTACGTGGAGCTCGACTGCGACGACGAAGCCCAGGCGACTGAGGAGCTGTATCACTTGGGATGGGTGCTGGAGCTTGCGGGCGGCAGCGACGATGCGACATGGGTCGCGCGCACCGAAGTCGATCGCGAGTGTCAGCGATTCTTCCGCCATGCGGTGCCCGAGAGCGTCAACATGCTCATCGACGAGCGTCGCCGCACGGATTCCACCATCACCAAGCTGGGCTCGGACATGTCGGTGCCCAACGCACGTTTGGCCGATGTCATTGCCCTCTATCGCCGCACGTTGGCCGAAAGCGGGCTTGAATCTGCCGCCTGGGGGCACATTGGTAACAACCATCTGCATGTGAACATTCTGCCGCGCGATGCGCAGGATTACCGCCGCGGCGGAGAACTCTTTGCCCAGTGGGCTTCCGAGGTCACGGCAATGGGCGGCGCCGTCTCCGCCGAACACGGCGTCGGCAAGATCAAGGCGGGCTTCTTGGAGACGATGTACGGTCACGAGGCCATGGTCGAGTCGGCGCGGCTCAAGCTCCAGCTCGATCCTGCCGGGCAGCTGGGTCGCGGAAACCTGTTTTCGGAGAAGCTCTTGGATGAGCTCGTCCAGAAAGGGGGCGCGTGAAGATGAGCGATTTCCATATGGTGGTGTGCGTCAAGGCGGTGCCGGGCAGCACCGAGGTCAAGATGGACCCCAAGACCAATACCATCGTGCGCGATGGCAAGCAGGCGGTCATTAATCCCTTTGACGCGAGCGCTTTGGAATGCGCGCTGGCGCTGAAGGACGACTTTATCGGCTTTGGCATGGACGTGCGCGTAACGGTGGTGTCGATGGGCATCCCCGCGACTGAATCGCTATTGCGCGACTGCATCGCCCGAGGCGCCGATGATGCACTGCTGCTGACCGACCGCGCCTTTGCAGGTGCCGATACCCTGGCAACCACCTATGCCCTCAAGTGTGGCATCGAGGCGCTCGACGAGGACTTCGACCTGCTCATCTGCGGCAAGATGGCGGTGGACGGCGATACGGCCCAGATTGGTCCCGAACTTGCCGGTGCCTTTGAGATTCCCTGCGTGACCGACGTGAGCTGCGTGCAGAGCGCGGGCTTTACGACGTGCGGCTCGCTGGCGCTTGTTCACGGCTGCGATGCCGGCGAGGAGACGGTCTATCTTGAGATGCCGTGTGCGATGACGACCGCCAAGGAGATTGGCCAGCTGCGCATGCCGAGTATTGCCGGTATTCGTGCGGCTGAGGAGGCGGACGTGCGCGTGGTCAACGCTGCCGACGTGAACGCCGACCCCGCGCGCTGCGGCCTTGCCGGCTCGCCGACACAGGTCGTGCGATCGTTTGTGCCCGACCGCGACCAAACGTGCGAGGCCGTTGACGGAACGGCGTCCGAGCAGGCGGCAAAACTTGCCAAGATTATCGAGGGGATGGCATAGATGAGCGGACTGATTATCGATAGCGAAGCCTGTATCGGCTGCGGTCGCTGCGTTCGCGCCTGTGCCTCGGGCGGCATCGTAGTGGAAGGCGAGCGCCCCAATCGCTGCGCCCGCGTAACCGACGGCTGCATCCTGTGCGGCGGGTGCGTCGACGTCTGCCCCGTCAACGCCATCTCGATCGAGCGCGACGAGGCCGCCGGTGCGGTAGACCTTGACGCGTATCGAGACATTTGGGTCTTCGTGCAGACTGACGAGCACGATGCCGTGGCATCCGTGGCCTTCGAGCTCATGGGCAAGGGCCGCGAGCTTGCCGATGCACGCGGCTGTCGCCTGGTGGCGCTGGTCGGCATGGGCCCCGAGGGTTCTCTCGGTGACCTGGAGCATTTGGTTTGCGCCGGTGCAGACGAGGTCCTGGTCTGTCGCGACGAGCGTCTACGCCAGAACGATGCGGAGGTCTACGCCCGGCTGATCTGTGATTTGGTGGCAGAGCGCAAGCCCGAGGCTATTCTGTACGGTGCGACCGCCTTTGGCCGCGAACTGGCACCCGGCGTTGCCGTGCGTTTGCAGACGGGCCTTACGGCTGACTGCACCGTACTTTCGATGGATGCGGAGACGGGCTTGCTGCAGCAGACGCGCCCGGCGTTTGGCGGCAACCTGATGGCCACCATCGTCTGCCCTAATCATCGTCCCCAGATGGCAACGGTGCGTCCCGGCATCTTTAAGGCGCCCGACTTTGACTATAGCCGCTCCGGCACGATCACCCAGATATCACTTGCGGATGATGCTAAGGCTCGTGTCGAGATCTCGATTCCCGCCGAGGAGTGGGGGCAGCAGGCTTCGATCGCCGATGCCGAGCGCCTGGTCGTGGTGGGCCGCGGCATTGGTTCCAAGAAAAACCTGCCGCTGATGCGAAGGCTCGCCGAGGCCCTGGGAGCCGAGCTTGGCTGCACGCGACCTGTCGTTGAGGCCGGCTGGTTGGAGTATCGCCATCAGATTGGTCAGACGGGCGTATCGGTTTCGCCCAAGCTTCTCGTGAGTATCGGTGTTTCGGGCGCCATTCAGCATCTTGCCGGCATCGGTGGGGCGGAGTGCATTATCGCCATCAACGAGGACCCGGATGCTCCCATCTTTGGCGCTGCGCAGTACAAGGTTGTCGGTGATGCCGTCGAGGTCGTCGAGGAGCTGCTGGCCCAGCTTGAGCGCTAGGCGCGCGCCAGCCAGTCGCGCATCTCGTCCTTTAGGCGCTCCCAGGTCGCTTGCGTGGCGGAATCGGTAAAGGAGCGCGTAATGCCAAAGGGCGCGTCGAGCAGGCGGTAGATATCGCCCTGCTCGCGCGCCAGCGCGCGGCTCGCTGGATAGACGAGCTCAAACATAAAGCAGATGAGTCCCACCAGGTAGTCGGCGGGCTCGTCGCGTTCATCGCGTGCGACGCAGCGGTGCTCGTCAAAGGCGGCAAGCGCCGGTGCCGAGAAGTGGCTGGCAAGAAACGCGTCCTCATCCACCTTAAGGATGGTCTCGACGGTGCTGTCAGCGATGGTTCGCATGATGTCGACCTTGTCGCCATCGCGCACGATATTGCAGAAGCGCCGCGTGCGCTCGTCGAGCTGCGCGGGTAGACGGAAATCGCTGTGATAGGCGATGCTCGCGCGGATGAGCTCGTCGTGCTCGTCGGCCTCGATAAAATCTCGGATGCTTGTTGTGGCAGGCGCGTCGTCGGGGTTCTCGCCAAAGAGGACCCCGACGCCCAACGCTGCATGGCTCATACTCTCGGCGTCCTTAAAGGTGTCCCAGCGTCGCAGCTGCTCAAAGCGGCCCATATCGTGTAACAGCCCACAAAGCCACGCCAGGTCAATGTCCTGCGGTGACCAGCCCTGCTCACGCGCCACGGTATCGCACGCTTCCGCCACGTGATAGGTATGTTCGATCTTGAGTGCGATGCGCGGATTGGCGGCATCGTAAGCATCGGTATAGCGTTTGAAGGCCGCGGTCGCCCGGCCCCGATCGATAGCTGTCATAATGACTTCCTAAAAAGTTGTGTCTTTCTGTGTCTTTCGATCCGGTGGCAATTGTAGGTGAACTCGGTTGCTGCCGGGCGATGATTCTGCCATGTCGTTGAATGCGACTCGGAAAGCTTGTCGGGACGAGGAACGTTATGGTGCTCAAAATCGTTAAAACCGTCTGGCCGGTGATGCTCACCTATGTTGCGATAGGCGCGCCGTGCGGAATGATTATGGCGCAGACGGGAATGGAACCCTGGATGGTTTTTGCTCTGAGCAGCACGTTCGTGACGGGCAGCGGACAGTTTATGGTCTGCAATCTGTGGCTGGCAGGTGTGCCTGCGGCGTCGATTATCGCAAGCGTCGCCGCAATCTCTTCGCGCTTTGCTCTTTACTCGGCATCGATAGCACCGCATCTGACGGGTGCCTCGAAGCGTCAGACGCTGGCCGTTGCCGCGACACTTACCGAGGAGGCATATGGCATCTCCCTTGCCAAGTTGGTTGAAGGGGAGGATTGGGGTCCGCTCGAGTCCTTTGTGCTCAACGCGATCCTCATTGCAACATGGGGCGTTTCGTGTACGACGGGCGCCATCGTCGGCGCCGTTGTCGATGTTCCCACCGCTATTGCGGGTTTTGTCTGCACATCGCTCTTTATCTGCCTACTCTTTTCGCAACGACTGTCGCGCGGCAATGTCGTAGCTGCCGTTTTGGCTGCGGTGTCCGTCGCCATATGCAAGTTCTTGGGGTGGACGAATATCGCCGTGCCGGCAAGCGTGCTCGTCGGCGTTGCCGCGGCGCTCGCGTGCGATGCCCTCGTCGAGGGAAGGGGCGCTCGCGATGCCCGTTAATGAGTTTTTGGTCCTGTGGCTGTCGTCGTGGGCGGCCATCGCGTTTTTCCGCATTGCCCCGGCGTTTGCGTTGCGCGGGAGAACGCTGTCGCCCCGCGTCACCGAGGCCTTGGGTTATATTCCACCTGCAGCCTTTGCGGCACTGGTTGCTAACGATTTGATAAGCCCTGGCGCTTTCGAAGCCGGGCTGTGGCAGGGCTTGGTTCCCTGGATTGCGGCCGCCGGCGTCGTGGCGGTGGCAATCAAGACAAAGTCGATGTTGTGGTGCTGCGTCTCGGGCATCGTGTTCTATATCGTTCTGAGCCTTGTATAAAAGCAAGGGCGCGTTTAGCGTCCCGGCCCAACGAATCGAATTTCTCACCGAGCCGGTCTGCTTCTTCTGGTACCATGGTCAAACTTTACTGTAGCAAAGCGTGACGTGGGCTTTTG
>CAJMNP010000067.1 GCA_905214895.1 uncultured bacterium
CCATTAACTACCAGCTTGCCAAGTTCGTCGCCAGCTACGGCAAGGTTTCGCAGATCCCCGAGTCCACCTGTCCCGAGGTGAGCTTCGTTGGCCGCTCAAATGTGGGCAAGTCGTCCATCATGAACAAGCTCTTTGGCCGCAAGAACCTGGTGAAGGTTTCGAGCACGCCGGGCAAGACGAGCAACATCAATTTCTTCGAGGCCGACGACGTGCACTTTGTGGACCTGCCGGGCTACGGTTTCGCCCGTCGTTCCAAGGCCGAGCGCGACCGCTGGGCCGAGCTCATCGGCGACTTCTTCGACTCCGAGCGCAGCTTTAACCTGGTTGTGTCGCTGGTGGATATTCGCCACGATCCCAGTAAGCTTGACCATGACATGATCGACTACCTGCAGGGCAACGAATTCAACTTTATCGTCTGCCTCACCAAGGCCGACAAACTCAGCCGCACCCAGCAGGCCCGCCAAGCGGCAGCCATCAAAAAGCAGCTCAACGTTCCGGCCGAAAACGTGATCATCACAAGCTCCCAAACCGGCACCGGCATCGACGAACTCAAGCGCCGCATCGCCGAGGCTTGCCTCTAATAAGTGCTCCAGCCTAGCAAGAACCCCTATCAATAAAAAGCAACTATCAGCCCGGCGACTTTCCAGAGTGTAGGTCCCTGTAGCCGCCGCCAGCGAAGTTAACGTAGGGGAGGCCAGGGGCTTTGCCCCCAAATCTTTCCGCAGGACGGCAGGACCCCCGCCGCACGAAGTGCGTAGCGGGGGTCCTGTCATGTCCGAGGACGATTTGGGGGCAAAGCCCCTGGCCTCCCCGGCGGGTATACGGGACGGCGACTACAGGTATTCGATCTGGGCGCCTTCCGTGTCGCACGTTAAAATATGCGTCTCACACTTAGGGAACTGCTCGCGCAGCTTGACCTGCAGGAACTTTGCCACGATGGTGTCGTCGGTTACAGCCATGAGGGTCGAGCCCGAACCGCTGATCCAGATGGTCTTGGCGCCGCCGTTAAGGCAGGTGTCGCGCACGGCGTTGTAGTCGGGGATGAGGCGGCGGCGATAGGGCTCCTGGATGCGGTCGTCGTTGGCGGCGGCAATCAGGTCAAGGTCGCCGGTCTCCAGGCCGCGCGTCATGCCGGCGATGCGGCCCATTTGCCATACGGCGGTGGAGAGCGGAATCTCCTGCGGCACGACCTTGCGCGCCTCGCTCGTATGTACCTCGTAGGGCGGAATCACAGTAATAAAACGAAGCTTGTCGCTCACCTCGTAGCGCAGGCACTGGGGGAGCGAATCGGTCGGCGTAAAGGAGCAGACGGCGCCGCCCAGGATAGCAGGGGCGACGTTATCGGGATGGCCCTCGACCTCGGTGGCAATGCGGACGAGTTCGGCGCGGTCGACGGTGTGGCCCGTCAGCGCGGCGGCGGCCATGATGCCAGCGACGACGCAGGTGGAGCTGGATCCCAGGCCGCGAGCGACGGGTACATCGGTTTGAATGTCGATAGTGACGGGGAAGGCCGGCTCGTCCCAGGCGGCCAGAGCATCGACAAAGCTCACATAGACCAGGTTGTTCTCGTTTTGGAACTCCTCGGGGCAGCCCGTGATGGTGAGCTTGTCGGCGCGCTCGAAGGTGAAGTGCGAGTAGAGGCTGACGGCCATGCCGAGGGTGTCGTAGCCAATGCCCAAGTTGGCGCTCGTCGCTGGGACGGTGATTTTGATCATGTGAGTCCTCCTGGCGTGCCTGGCTGTTTAGTTCGCTGCTCGGGCAGTCCTGCGCAAGACGGAAAGCACATTAAGTGCTTTCCTTTGCGTGCGGAACTCGCGACGAACTAAACAGCCAGGCACGCTGTGCGCGTTCGTCATCATCCCGGGGGCTATCTGATAAAAGAAGGTGCGCCGGCTTTCGCCGGCGCTTAATAAGGGGTTTAGTTGGTGCTCATTCGTTTTGCTGCGGACTCGACGTAGCTTGCCATCTCATCGACGTCGCAGACGTCTTCGAAGCGGACGGGCTTGGATTCGAGTTCGGCGAGCTGGGTCGGGGCGACCGTGTTGGTGGCCTGCTCGAGTACACGCATAGCCTCAAAATCATCCTCGGGAACGTTGAGGCCCAGGGCGTCGCAGCAGGCGCGCGGGAACTTGTAGGGGCTGGCGGTCGAAAGCAGCACGCGGGCCTTGGCGCCCTCGGCGGGGGCGACCTGCTCAAAGACGTGATAGCCGCAAGCGGTGTGCGGGTCGATCACGTAGCCGTTCGCATCCCAGCAGCTCTTGATGGCGGCGCGGACCTCGTCCTCGCTGGCCCAGCCGCAGCCAAACACGCTCTGGATCTTGGCCAGCAGGTCGGCGGGAACCTCGTAGCGACCCGTCTGGGCAAGCTGCTCCATAAGCCCGGCAACGAGCTCGCAGTCGCCGTCGGACAGGAAGTAGAGCATGCGCTCCAGGTTGGAGCTAATAAGGATGTCCATCGACGGTGAAATGGTCGTGAAGAACGGGCGGTTACGGTCGTAAACGCCGGTGGTCAGGAAGTCGGCAAGCACGTTGTTCTTGTCGCTCGCCACGACGAGCTTGGCGACGGGCAGACCCATGCGCTTGGCGTAGTAGCCGGCCAGGATATCGCCAAAGTTGCCGGTCGGTACGCAGAACTCCACGGCGTCGCCGGCCTCGATGGCGCCGGCGCGCAACAGCTGCGCATAGGCGGCAAAGTAGTAGACGACCTGCGGTACCAGACGGCCGACGTTGATGGAGTTGGCGCTCGAAAGCACCGTGCCTGCGGCCTCCAGACGCTCGGCAAGCTCCTTATCGGCAAAGATGCGCTTGACGGCGCTCTGGGCGTCGTCAAAGTTGCCGCGGATGCCGCAGACGGCGACGTTGTCGCCCTCCTGCGTGGACATCTGCAGGTTCTGGACGCGGCTGACCTTGCCCTCGGGATAAAAGACGGTGATGCCCGTGCCCGGGGCGTCGGCAAAGCCGGCGAGTGCGGCCTTGCCCGTGTCGCCCGACGTGGCGGTGACGATCATGATGCGCTCGGCGCCGCCGTCCTTGGCGGAAGTGCGGGCCATCAGACGGGGGAGCATCTGCAGAGCGACGTCCTTGAAGGCGCTCGTGGGGCCGCCAAAGAGCTCCATCACATAGGTCTGAGGGGCGTCAGCGCCCGGCGCAGCGTCGAGTTTGACGAGCGGCGTAACCTCTTCACTCGCGAACGTGCCGCGGTATGCCTCGTCGACACACGCCGAAATTTCTTCGGCCGTGTAATCATTCAGTAACATTCCCAACACATCTTGAGCGATTTCAAAGTACGATTTATCTGCAAGCGAGCTGATATCGACCTGCTGGGTGCCGAGCTCGTCCGAGACAAACAAACCCCCGTCGGGAGCGATGCCGGTGCGGATTGCCACCTTACTTGAGCACGATAAAGTGCGTCCTCGTGTACTATGATAAGTTCCCATATAACACTGCTCCTCGGATGCCTTGGTCCCAATCGGTGAAACCATGGTATCAGAGCGCGCAAAACAGGTTTGCAGAGGCTTTTAGAAAGGTAACCTCAAGCCCATGATTAAGATTGCCAAGTTTGGCGGCTCGTCGGTCGCCGACGCCGAACACTTTAAGAAGATTAAGGCCATCGTCGATGCCGACCCTGCCCGCCGTTTTGTGGTGGTTTCCGCCTGCGGCCGCCGCTTTAAGGGCGACACCAAGGTGACCGACCTGCTCTACCTGGTTAACGCGCACGTTAAGTATCACGTGTCGTGCGAGGAACTGCTCGAGGACATTGGCCAGCGCTATTTTGATATCGCTGACGAGTTGGAGCTCACCTATCCCATCCGCAAGGAGTTCGCGGCCTTTGCCGAGCGCGCCCGCTCGGGCGGCTACTCTACCGAGGAGCTCGTGAGCCGTGGCGAGTACTTCACCGCTCGCCTGATGGCGGAGTACCTGGGCTTGCCGTTCCTGGACGCCGCGACGGTTGTGGCGTTCCATCACGACGGTACGCTCAGCATGAATCGCACCTCCGAGCTGGTGCAGGAGTACGGTCAGCAGGGCGGCTTTGTTATGCCCGGTTTCTACGGCGCGACGCGTGAGGGCCAGATCAAGCTGCTCGACCGTGGCGGCGGCGATATTTCCGGCTCGATTCTGGCCAAGTGCCTGGGCGCCGACCTGTACGAGAACTGGACCGACGTCTCGGGCTTCTATTCTGCCGATCCGCGTATTGTTCCCGAGGCTCAGCCCATTGCGCGCGTTACCTACGAGGAGCTGCGCGAGCTTTCGTACATGGGTGCGAGCGTCCTGCACGAGGAGGCCGTGTTCCCCGTGCGCGAGGCCGGCATTCCGCTGGTCATCAAGAACACCAATGCGCCGCAGGACCCCGGCACCATCATTAGCGAGACGGCTGACGAGGGCGAGGCGGAGCCCATCATTACCGGCGTGACCGGCAAGCGCGGTTTTGTTGCCATCAACGTCGCCCGCGACCGCACCAAGCCCCGTGTTGGCTTTATGCGCCGTGCGCTTTCGGTCTTCGAGCGCTATGACGTTTCCGTCGAGCATATGCCCACCGGCGTCGACCGCTTTGGCGCCGTGGTGCAGGAGCGGGATGTGCACGACTCGCTGTACTCGCTCGTGGGCGACATCCAGCAGGAGGTCGAGCCGCTCGAGATCGAGGTTGTCGAGGGCCTGGCGCTTATCGCGACCGTTGGCCGCAACCTGCGCGGTCGTGCCGGCATCTCTGGCCACCTGTTTGGCATGCTTGGCCAGGCCGGCGTGAGCGTGCGCATGATTTCGCAGAGCTGCGACGAGATCAACATCATCATCGGCGTGGAGGAGAAGGACTTCGATCTGGCGATCCAGACCATTTACCGTGCCTTCTCCGATGAAAACGGCATTGTGAAGGTCTCTGACCTGGAGGCTTCCGCGCCGGTTGATCCCGCTCTGGCCGCGCTCAAAAAGTAGTGACTGCTCGGTAGGTTTTTGGGTCATGTCTCAAAAATCTACCGTGGGGCGTTTCGTTTCGGTTTCGTTTCGACGGGGCGGGTTTCATATCCGTCCCGTTTTTGTATAAACTGGGCAAGACTATTCAGCCTGCTCGGCGTGCGGGCAAAAGCCACAACCTTAAAAGGGGGAAGCATGAAACAGTACACGGTTGCTATTTTGGGCGCGACGGGAGCTGTTGGCACCCAGATGCTCGAGTGCCTCAACGAGCAGGAGTTTCCGGTTGGCAAGCTCAAGCTGCTGGCGAGCGCGCGCTCTGCGGGCAAGACCGTCGAGTTCCGCGGCGAGCAGGTTGTGATTGAGGAGGCTTGCCCCGAGGCTTTTGAGGGCTGCGACATTGTACTCGGCGCTGCCGGCGACGATATCGCCAAGGAACTGCTGCCCGAGGCCGTCAAGCGCGGCGCCGTCGTGGTCGACAACAGCCATGCCTTCCGTCTGGATCCCGAGGTGCCGCTGGTCGTGCCCGAGATTAACGCCGATGACATTAAGTGGCACCACGGCTTGATCGCCAACCCCAACTGCGCGACTATCATCGGCCTGGTTCCCACGTGGCCGCTACATCAGCTCGCCGGCGTGAAGCGCATGATCGTGTCCACGTATCAGGCAGCTTCGGGTGCTGGCACTCCCGGTATGGCCGAGCTCGAGGCTCAGCTGGCCGCTCTGGGCCGTGGTGAGGAGATTCCCGAGCCGCGCGCCTTTGCCGCCCAGCTGGCGAGCAACCTGATTCCGCAGATTGGCGGCGTCAAGGAGGAGGGCTTTACCTCCG
>CAJMNP010000068.1 GCA_905214895.1 uncultured bacterium
TCTCTCCTACTTATCGTCGGGCTCGGTGACGCGCTTGGTAAACGAGAGCTTGGACTCCTTACCGGTCATGAGCTTTTTGATGTTCGCGCGATGGGCCCACACCACGGTGATGCCGATCATCGCCATGCAGAACTTGAGGCCCAGGCTGCTGTACGGAAAGACCGCGCAGGCAGCGATAGGAAGACCGATGGCGGCGGTAAGCGAGCCCACCGACACGTACTTGGTGATGGCGACGGCCACGATAAACATGCCCAGTAGCGACAGGCCAATGGGCCAGTACCAGGCAAGAATCACGCCCAAGCCCACGGCGATACCCTTGCCGCCATGGAAGTTGAGATAGGGAGAAAAGATGTGTCCCCACACGGCAGCGAGGCAAATGAGGCCGAGCATCCAGTCGCCGGGGGCTCCAGGCGCCATGATGTTCGGCGGAAAACCATAGCCCAGATCGGCGATGAGCGGACGGGCGATAAGGACGCAGATGGCGCCCTTAAGGCAGTCGAGCAGCAGCGTGAGCGCGGCCACCTTGGGGCCGGCCACGCGCAGCGCGTTGGTGGTGCCGATATTGCCGGAGCCCGCCTTGCGAATGTCCGTGTGGTTGAACACGCGGCCCAGGATCAGGCCAAACGGAATCGCTCCGATAAAGAACGAGGCCACGGCGCAAATGGCGGTCAGCAGAATCGGATTATGCATCCTTTTGCTCCTTCTTCCTAAAGAAGAGTCGGATGGGCGTGCCGGCAAAGTCGAAGGTCGAGCGCATGCGGTTCTCGACATAGCGCTGGTAGGTGTCGTTGACCAGGTCACTGTGGTTGACAAAGAACGTGAACGTGGGCGGGTTGACGCCCGTCTGGGTCACGTAGTGCATGCGCAGACGGCGCTTGCCGTCCACCACAGTGTGGCCGAACTCGCGCAGGTCGGTGAGGAACGTGTTGAGGCGCGAGGTGCTGATCTTCTGCGAGCGCGTCTTTTCGGCTGCGTCGACCATTGCCCAGATCTTCTCCACGCTGCGGCCGGTCAAGGCAGAGATGCGCAGGTACTGGGCCCAGGGAGCCATGACGCCCAGACGGCGGTCGACGGTCTCCATGCAGGCCTCGCGCTTGCGGTCGTCGTCGAGCAGGTCCCACTTGTTGAGCAGCACCACGATGGCGCAGCCGCGCTCGATGGCCAAGCCCATGACCTTCTGGTCCTGCTCGGTGACGCCCACGGAGGCGTCGACGACGAGCAACGCCACGTCGGCGCGGTCGATGGCGCGCAGGCCACGGACCATGGAGTAGTACTCAATGTTCTCGTACACGGTGCTCTTTTTACGGATGCCCGCGGTATCGACCATGCGGTAGTGCTTGCCGTTGCGCTCGACGACCGTGTCGATGGCGTCGCGCGTCGTGCCGGCGATATTCGACACGATGGAACGGTCGGCACCCAGGATGCGGTTGAACAGCGATGACTTGCCGGCATTGGGGCGGCCGATAATGGCGACGTTCAGCGCATCGGGGAACTCGTCGGCGACCTCGTCCTCCTCCTCGGGCAACAGGGCCACGATGTCGCCGAGCAGGTCGCCCGTGCCATGGCCATGCAGGGCCGAGAGCGGCGTGGGCTCGCCGATGCCGAGCGAATAGAACTCCCAGATGTTGTCGTTCTCGCGATCGGGGTTATCGAGCTTGTTCACCAGTAGAAAGACCGGCTTGTCGCAGCGCTTGAGCATGCGGGCGACCGACTCGTCCTCCTCGGTGACGCCGGTGCGGCCGTCGACCACAAACAGGATGACGGCAGCTTCCTCGGCGGCGGCGAGGGCCTGGTCGCGGATGGACGTGGCAAAGACGTCATCGCTCTTGAGCGGCTCGATGCCGCCCGTGTCGACGATGGTGAACTCGCGGCCGTTCCAATCGGCCGTGTGGTATGAGCGATCGCGCGTGACGCCGCGGGACTCATGGACGATGGCGTCCGAGGTTTGGGCCAGGCGGTTAACGAGCGTGGACTTGCCCACGTTGGGGCGTCCGACGACGGCGACGATAGGTTTCATCTGCTCTCCTTTAATGGATAGGGTCAGCGGAATTAGTAGAGTCTGCGGGCACAATGCCAAGGATATGCTCCAGGGTATCGAGCAGCTCATGCGGCATGGTCGACACCACATGAACCTCAGCGCCGCGACTGGTAAGGCTTGCGAGTAAATCGTCACGATGATACTCGTCAAGCGTCATGCCGTCAGCGTTGAACATGAGCTTAGGCACAAAGAGCATAACCCCCGACAGGTCTTGGGGCAGCTGCTCCAGAATGTCACACGCGACGATGAGGCCGGTCACGTCCACGTTGCCGCCGAAGTAGCGGTTCTTGATGGCCGTAACAGTGCCGCCGAGACCATGCGGCGACTCCACAAAGCGCGCCACGGTGTCGCGCGCGCTGGCGCCGGAGAGGCACAGCAGGTGCTGGCTGCGGGCGGCGATGGCCTCGCGGACGCGGGCCAGTCGCTCGGCATCGGTAGCCAGCACGTCGTCGGTCTCGTCCAGATACGAGCGGATCATGCCAATGCCGTCGTAGTACTGCGGGTAGCCGTCGTAAAAGTCCGCCTCGGGTGGCTCGATGCCGGCATCCAAGTAGAACTCGTCGCTCATCTGGAAGGTGTGGCGGCCAAAGCGCTCGAAGGCACGGTCCTGGAACGGTCGGATCATGGCAATGGTCTCGCGCGCTAGCTCGGGTTTGTCGCTGTAGGACCAGCTAAAACGGTTCTGATGCTTGGTAAAGCCGAGCGGCACAATGCCCAGGCTTGTGATTTGCTCGTGCTCCTCGCAAAAGCGCAGGGTCTTTTCCAGCTCCTCGCCGTCGTTCATGCCGGGGCACAACACAATCTGCGCGTGAATCTCGATGCCGGCGGCCATGATGGCCTCGAGTACGTCCATTCCTCGCTGGGCGTTGCGGCCCATCATGCGGCGGCGGACATCGGGGCTCACGGCGTGGACCGAAACGTTCATCGGACTCATGTTGCGATCGATAACGTTTTGCACGTCCTCGTCGGAAAGGTTCGTGAGCGTGACAAAGTTGCCCTGCAAAAAGCTCAGGCGATAGTCGTCGTCGCGGATGTAGAGCGTGGAGCGACCGCCCTTGGGCAGCATGGTCATAAAGCAGAACACGCAGGCGTTGACGCAGGTACGCATGTCGTCAAAGATGGGGCCATCGAACTCAAGGCCCCAATCCTCGCCGGGAAAACGGTCGAGCTCCACGGGGGTGACGGTGCCGTCGCGTGGGTCGAAAACCTCCAATTCGACGGTGTCGTCGTCGGCTTCCCAAAGCCATACGATCATGTCGGTGAGCTGCTCGCCGTTGACCGTGAGCACGCGCATGCCCGGCTCGATACCCACATCCCATGCAGGCGATTCGGGACGCACGTTCTTAACGAGCGCGCCCTCACCCGGCTCGGGGTCGCGGCTGCGCCCGTAATCGGCCACCTCGGCGGCGTATGCGGGTACGGTCTGGTCCATGATTAGCGGCAAAGCTCCTTGATGCGCGCAACGGCGCGTTCGATGTGTACTTGCGGGGTGGAGGCTCCGGCGGTGATGCCGATGTGGCGCGCGTCGGCAAACCATGCGGCCTCGAGCTCGGAAGCTTCCTCGATGTGATGCGTGTGCTCACAGGCATCAGCGCAGATCTGTGCCAGGCGACGCGTGTTGCCCGAGTTCTTTCCGCCCACAACGACCATGCAATCACAGCGGTTGGCAAGCGACGCGGCTGCCTGCTGACGCTCGCTTGTGGCGGCGCAAATGGTGTTGATCACGCGCAGTTCCTGCACGCGCGGGGTGATGGAGGCCACGACTTCGGCCAGGTTCTGCGCGGTCTGGGTGGTCTGCACAACCAGGCCCACCTTGCCCTTGAGCGTCAGCTCGTCGGCGTCGGCGGCACAGCTCACGACCTGTGCGTCATCACCAGCATGGCCAAGAATGCCCTCGACCTCGGGGTGACCCGGCTCTCCCACGACGATCACGCGGTAGCCCTCGCGCACCAGGCGCTCGGCCGCCACGTGGACTTTCTTTACGTAGGGGCAGGTGGCGTCGACCACATCGAGGCCGCGCTCGCGAGCGGCATCGATGACCTGCGGCACCACGCCGTGCGCGCGGATGATCACGGTGCCCGACGCGGCGTCGTCCAAGGTCTCGGCCAGACCGACGCCTGACTCGGCGAGCTCGCGCACCACGATGGGGTTATGGATGAGCGGGCCCAGCGTGTGGACCTGAGCGTTCTCCCCTGCCTGCGGCGCGGCGGCCAGCGCCATATCGAGCGCGCGCTGAACGCCGTAGCAGGTGCCGGCATGCGCGGCGATCTCGATGGTGGGGACGACCTCCTCAGCGGCGGCCGCAGCGGTATTCATGACGTTCTCGCTCATGGCTAGAACCTGCCCGGGTGCTCGGCGCACAGGTCGTCGCGCATGGCGTATACGCGGCTCATAGCCTCGGACTCAAACCATGCCAGGCGCTCCTTGCGCTTGAGCTCGGCCGGAGCATCGGATAGCGAGATGGCCTTGCCGGCACGGATCCAGCACTTCTTGGGGCGCATGAGCTTTTTGCCTTTGGGCGTGATGTCGGACCAACCACAGATGGCGAGCGGGTTGACGGGTGCCTTGCCCATCTGAGCGATGAGCGCAAAGCCGCCGTGGACCTCGGGCTTAATCTCGCGCGAGCGGATGCGCGTGCCCTCGGGGAAGATCAAGACGTCCTCGCCGCGCTGCAGTGCGTGCTGGGCGGCACGCAGACACTTCATGTCGGCGGTGCCACGCTCGACGGGAATGCCACCCACGCGGCTAAAGGCCCAGCGCACGATCTTGCTCTTCGCAAACTCGGACTTAAAAATGGGGCGAATGCGGCGGCCGCCAAAGAACAACGCCGTCTCCACGGCCAGCAACTCGGCCATCGAGGTGTGGTTGCAGATGACCACGCTGCCGCGGCCTTCCTGGCGCTCAAACAGCAGGTCGGCGTCTTCGACCTTCCAGCGCCACATGAGTTTGGAGAAGGCCCAGAGGATTGCCATGACCACGACGACGGTGCCGCGGATGAGCGCCGGGAACTCGGCGTACGGGGCGTTGTAATAATCCTCGGGCGTCTGCTTAAACAGGCGCATGGGCTACCTCCTTTGGTTGATGAGGTCCTCGATAATGCGGACGACCTCATCGATGGTGTGGGCGGTGGAGTCGACGTGCACGGCGTCCTCGGCGGGCACGAGCGGCGCGACCTCGCGGCTGCTGTCGAGTTTGTCGCGCTGTTTGAGGGCGTCGAGGGTCTCGTCGACCTCGGCCTCGAGTTGCTCTGCGCTGAGCGGCTGGGCGTCGTTTTGGTGGCGCTGCAGCACGCGGCGACGGGCGCGCTCACGAGGGTCGGCGGTCAGAAAGACCTTGACCTGCGCGTTGGGGAACACGACGGTGCCGATGTCGCGACCCTCGGCCACGATATCGCGATCCTCGGCGGCGCGGCGCTGATGGATGAGCATGGCGGCGCGCACGCCCGGGTAGGCCGAGACCTTGGACACGTTGGCGTCGACCTGCGGGGTGCGAATGGCAGCCGATGCGTCCTTGCCGTCGATGGTCAGGCGCGTGTCCTCGCCGGTGCCGTTGGTAAAGCGAATCTCGATCTGCTCGGCGAGGGCATCGATGGCAGCCTCGTCGTCCAGGTCGATTCCGCGGTCGAGCGCGGCGAAGGTGACGGCGCGATACATGGCGCCCGTGTCGAGCTTGTTAAAGCCCAGCTG
>CAJMNP010000069.1 GCA_905214895.1 uncultured bacterium
AGCCGGAGAGCACTTAATGTGCTCTCCGTGCGAGCAGGACTGTAGAGCAGGAAACTTTACCCGCGGACCCCGCCGGGAATAGCAAAAGGGCGACTCCTTTCCGGAGTCGCCCTTGCGGTGCTGCTTATATGCGGCTGTTACTCAGCGTCGTGGTGACGGCGGGGCTTGCGGCCTCCGTTGTCACCGGGACGGCGCGGACGGTCGCTGCGCTCGGAGCGCTCGCGACGCGGACGCTCACGACGCTGGAAGTGCTCGCCGTCGCCCTCAGAGGCACCCTCGGCGCGAGCCGGGGCCTCGGGCTTGTCGAGACGATCGAGCGAGATTTTGCCGCGATCGTCGACCTCGATGACGACGACCTTGACCTCATCGCCCACGTTGAGGACGTCCTCGACCTTCTCCACGCGGCCCTTGGCGACACGGGAGATGTGCAGCAGGCCGTCCTTGCCGGGAAGCAGGTTGACGAAGGCGCCGAAGGGCTGGATGGAGACCACGCGACCGGTGTACTCCTCGCCCGGCTCGGGAACCTTGATGATGAGCTTGATGCGCTCGACGGCCTGATCGACGGACTCGCCGGTGCCGCCGACAAAGACGGTGCCGTCCTCCTGGATGTCGACCGAAGCACCGGTCTCGTCCTGGATGCCGCGGATGACCTTGCCGCCGGAACCGATGACGTCGCGGATCTTATCAGTCGGAACCTGGATGGAGACGATGCGCGGAGCGGTGCTGCGCGTGGTATGACGCGGCTCGGGGATCACATCGAGCATCTTCTGCAGAATGAAGGCGCGACCCTCCTTGGCCTGCTGCAGGGCGCGGGCCAGGATGTCGAAGGTGAGGCCGGTGGCCTTGTTGTCCATCTGCAGGGCGGTGATGCCCTCGGTGGTGCCAGTGACCTTAAAGTCCATGTCGCCCAGGAAGTCCTCGAGACCCTGGATATCGGACAGGACCACGGTCTTGCCCTCCTCCTGGATCAGGCCCATGGCGATACCGGAGACCGGGCGCTTAATGGGCACGCCGCCGTCCATAAGGGCGAGCGTGGAGCCGCAGGTCGAAGCCATCGAAGAGGAGCCGTTGGACTCCATGACCTCGGAGACGACGCGGATAGCGTAGGGGAACTCGTTCTCGTCGGGAAGCACCGGGAGCAGAGCGCGCTCGGCCAGGTTGCCGTGACCGATCTCACGGCGCTTGGGGCTGCCCATGCGGCCGGTCTCGCCTGTGCAGAACGGCGGGAAGTTGTAGTGGTGCATATAGCGCTTGCCCTCGGTGGGCTCGATGGTATCCAGACGCTGACCCTCGTTGAGCATGCCGAGCGAAAGAACCGAGAGCACCTGGGTCTGGCCACGCTGGAACAGACCGGAGCCATGAACGAGCGGCAGGTAATTGTCCTTCACCATGATGGGACGAATCTCGTCGGCGGCACGACCGTCGACGCGCTCACCGGTCTCGACGACCATGGTGCGCATGGCCTTCTTCTCAAGCTTCTTGAGCGCCACGGGGATCTCGCGCTCCCAGGCGGCCTGCTCCTCGTCGGTGAACTCGGCGCGGATGGACTCCTTCAGAGCCTCGACCTTACCGATGCGGGAAAGCTTGTCGGCGTCGCGCAGGGCAGCGGCCATCTCGTCGTAGTGGGCGAAGATGCGCTCCTGGACCTCCTCGACGGGCTGGTCGAGCGGGTACTCCTTCTTGACGATAGCGCCGTTAACCTGCTCCCACTCGGCAACGAACTCGTCTTGGGCCTGGCAGAAGGCAGCGAGGGCCTCCTGACCAAACTTCATAGCGGCGAGCATGTCGTCCTCGGAGATCTCCTCGGCGCCGGCCTCGACCATCGAGATGAAGTCGGCAGAGCCGCCCAGCTCCAGGTCCAGGTCGGAGTTCTCGCGCTCCTCATAGGTGGGGTTGACGATAAACTCGCCGGTCTCCACGTTGCGGCCGATGCGCACGCAGGCAAGCGGACCCTCGAAGGGCACGCCGCCGAGCGTCATGGCCAGGGAGGCGCCCATGACGTTGATGACGTCGAAGGGGTTGACCTGGTCGGCGACGAGCGAGGTGGCGACGATGTGCACCTCGTTGCGGAAGCCGTCCGGGAAGCTCGGGCGGATCGGGCGGTCGATCATGCGGGCCGTGAGCGTGGCCTTCTCGCTGGGACGGCCCTCGCGCTTGAGGTAGCCACCCGGGATACGGCCGGCAGCGTACATCTTCTCGTTGAAGTCGACGGTCAGCGGGAAGAAGTCGTAATTCTTGCGCTCCTTGGAGACGACTACGGTGTCGAGCATCGTGGTGTCGCCCTGCTTGACCAGGCAAGCGCCGGTGGCCTGCTTGGCAAGCTCGCCGGACTCGAAGGTGTAGGTCTTGCCGTACAGCTCAAAGGTCTTGGATACGAGTGTCATTGTTCTCCTTTACCCCACAGGCCCCTTGCCTGCGGGCTTCTCATGTGACGCGGGCCCCCTGCCCCCGCCACGCTTCAGAGCGTGATTGTTCACGCCCTTACACAAAAAGAGCGCCCCGCTGCGCAGGACGCTCTTAGCATGTACAAATCCGTTACTGGATGTTGTCGCGGATGCCCAGAGCCTTGATGAGCTCACGGTACTCGACGATGTCGTTCTTCTTGATGTAGGAGAGAAGACGACGACGACGGCCGACGAGCATGAGCAGGCCACGACGGGTGTGGAAGTCCTTCTGGTGGGACTTCATGTGCTCGGTCAGCTCCTTGATGCGCTCGGACAGGATGGCGACCTGAACCTTGGGGTTACCGGTATCGACCGGGGAGTTACCGAACTGGGCGGTCAGCTCCGCCTTGCGCTCTTTGGAAACAGTCATTGTTTCACCTTTCGTATCGCGTCGCCCGCGGACGACTCTATTCGCCTCGGACTGGGAAGCCGCCGGTGGAGCGAACATCCAAGGTCGAGGTACCAACAGGTCGGTATGTTACCACAAGCGGAGCGCGCCTGCGCATCATCACCGACCCAACATGAATTCCATCGCACGGAGCCGCTGATCGGTGTGCGTGGCGGCCCAAACATGCGAAAGCCCCAGCAAAAACGCAGCCGTATGCGGATCGATCTGCTCGTCCATAAGGGCATCGAATGTCATGGACATCAGAGCGCGCAGCCATGCGACCTCGCCGACCGATACCAACTCGGCGCCAGGCACGCTCGACGCGCATGAGCCGCACATGAGGCCGCCCGCCTGGGGCGAAAAATACGACAGCATGGGGTCTCCGCACAGCACGCATGCCGAGAAATCGGGTCGGTAACCAACGTGCGACAGCAGCTTAAAGACAAAGGCCGCCACGAGCAGGTCCATATGTGCCGAGTCGAGCCCGCAGCCGACAAGCGTGAGCGCCCGCTGCGTGATGGCAAAGGTAAATGGATCCTCGGCATCCTCGAAAGAGCACACGCGCGCAACCTCGGCAATCGCGCTGGCGGCACAGATCGTCTCGTAGTCAGGAGCGGCACCGAGTGGCGCCTCCATAAGCTCCGCCTGAGAAACCACGTCAAGCGAGCGACCACGCGCGAGCAGCATATCGACGGTACAGAAAAGCTCGCAGCGGGCCGCAAGGCGACCGCCGGGCTTACGCGCGCCCTTAGCCACGGCACGCACCTGCCGTCCCCGTTCGTCGAGCATGGTCAAGATCAGGTCGGTTTCCTTGAGCTTCGTCTTGTCGAGGACGAGCACCTTTGTGCGATATGTGCGAGAGCCTGCCATGAACGCCGAGGCTTAATCTTCGGCATTGTAGCCAAAGCGGCGGATCTGTGCCTCGTCATCGCGCCAGCCGGCCTTGACCTTCACGTCGAGCTCCAAAAAGACCTGCGTGCCAAAGATACGCTCAAGGTCGCGACGGGCATCGATGCCGATATGCTTAATCATCTCGCCGCCCTTGCCGATGATGATGCCCTTCTGCCCCTCGCGCTCGACGTAAATCGTGGCGTGCACGCGCAGGACCTTCTTAGTCTGCTCGAGCGCGTCACAGATGACGCCCACGGAGTGAGGGATCTCGTCGCGGGTGCGACGCAGGACCTTCTCGCGCACAAACTCGGCCACGAGGGTCTCGTCGGACGCGTCGGTGCCCATGTCCTCGGGGAACCAGCGCGGGCCCTCGGGCAAAAAGCGAGCGACGGTCTCGATAAACGCATCGACGTTGAAGTTCTTGACCGACGACGTAACGATCTCGTCGTCGTATTCCATAAACTCGTGAGCGGCCTTGAGCTGCTCCATAACCTGGGCGGGATCGGCCTCGTCGGCCTTCGTGAGCACCAGAACCTTCTTGCAGCGGGCATTCTTGACGCGCTCAGCGACCCAAGCGTCTCCCCTGCCGATCGGCTTGGTGGCATCAATCAAAAACGCGACGACATCGACATCGTTCAGTTCGAACAACGCGCTCTTGTTGAGCTCGGAGCCCAGGCCGTCCTTGGGCTTGTGGATACCCGGCGTGTCAACGAAGACCAGCTGGTAACCGGGGCGGTTGACCACGGCCCGCATTCGGCGACGGGTCGTCTGGGCCACCGGAGAAGTGATGGCGACCTTCTTGCCGTAACAGGCGTTGAGCAGCGTGGACTTGCCGGCGTTGGGGCGACCGACCAGGGCAACAAAGCCGCTGCGGAAACCGGGTTCCACGTCTCCAAAGCCCGCGAGGCTATCGTCCTCGTCGCACAGGGCATCGAGCTCCTCGTCGCTCATACCCTCAAACGGGTCGAACTCCTCGACCTCGTCAAACGTATCGGCACCATCAGCCTCGTCCAGGACCTCGTCATCCAAAACTTCATCGGTAGGCTGCATATTGTCGGACATGGGAATCCCTTTCTAAATAAAGTCGAGCGCGTGGGCAAAGACAAGCAAGCCCACGATCGCGGCGGTAATGGAAAGAACGTATACAGAGGCAGCGGCGATATCCTTCGCGCGCTTGGCCAGCGGGTGCAGCTCTTGGGTCGCCAGGTCGACAATCGCCTCCATGGCGGTATTGCACAGTTCACCGTGAATCACCAGGCCGCAGCAGATGATGACCGTAGCCCACTCGGCAATATCGAGCCCCACGATGCAGCCGGCAATGACGGTGCACACGCCCGCCACGAGCATGACCTTGATATTGCGCTCGGTCTTGACGGCGGTGACGAAGCCCTCCATGGCGTATGAGAACGACTTTAAAAAGGACGGATGGTCCTTGTTCGATCCGGGAATCATAGACGGCTCCTAGTCGTGGGCATGATTGGTTATGGGGCCGACGTGGACCAGCTTGGGGTCCTCGCCGCGCTCAAGCGCCAGGTCGCGCAGGATGGCATCCTCGCGTGCCTCCATGACCTCGGCCTCATCGTCCTCGATGTGGTCGTAACCCAGCAGGTGCAGCATTCCGTGCACGAGCATCAGTCGGCACTCATCGGCGGGGCTGTTGCCAAAACCGGGGGCCTGGCGGGCAATGACCTGCGGGGCCAGGATAATATCGCCGAGCTCGAGCGTCTCGTCGGCGGGAATGACCTCGTCAAAGGCCGAGTCGCATTCAAACGAGAGCACGTCGGTCGTGCGATCGATGCCACGCCACTCAAGATTGAGCTCGTGCATCTCGTCCTCATCGACATACGAAAGGGAAATCTCGACCTCACGCTCAACACCCTCGGCGGAAAGCACAACTCCGCAGATGTGCTCCACCTCCTGGGCATCGAGCAGCGTATCGAGCTCGGCATCGTTGCTGATCAATACACTCAACGGGACTC
>CAJMNP010000070.1 GCA_905214895.1 uncultured bacterium
GCCCTGGCCGATGCCGAGCGCGCCGAGGCCGAGGCCATCAGCGCCATCCTCTACCCCAACGACGCCGGCGAGCACGGCCGTCTGCTGCGCCTGAAGCAGGAGTACCTGTTTGTCTCAGCCGGCATCTACAGCCTGCTCGACACCTTTGAGAAGGAGCACGGCGAGAACTGGGAGCTGCTGCCGCAGTTTGTTGCCATCCATACCAACGACACCCACCCCGCCATGTGCGGCCCCGAGCTCATGCGCATCCTCATTGACGAGAAGAAGCTCGAGTGGGATGACGCCTGGAACATCGTGACGCAGGTCGTGAGCTACACCAACCACACCATCCTGCCCGAAGCTCTGGAGAAGTGGCCCATCGGCACGTTCTCCAAGCTCCTCCCCCGCGTGTACCAGATCATCGACGAAATCAGCCGTCGTTGGCACGAGTTGTTCGACACCACGCAGGAGGGCTGGCAGGAGCGTCTGCGCCAGACCGCCATCCTGTGGGACGGCGAGATTCGCATGGCCAACCTGTCCGTGATTTGCAGCCACAGCGTCAACGGCGTGGCCAAGATCCACTCCGACATCATCAAGAACATCGTGCTCAAGGACTTCTATGCCCTGACGCCCGAGAAGTTCAACAACAAGACCAACGGCATCTCGCACCGTCGCTTCTTTGCCGAGGCCAACCCCACCTATGCCAAGCTCGTCACCGATGCCATTGGCGACGGCTGGCTCAAGGACGCCTTTGAGCTGGAGAAGCTCAAGGAGTTTAAGGACGACACCGAGTTTCTGAAGGCCGTGGGCGCCTCCAAGCGCGCCAACAAGGAGCGCCTGGCCGCCTACGTTAAGGCCGAGACCGGTCTGGTTATCGACCCCAACACCGTCTTCGATGTTCAGGTTAAGCGCTTCCATGCCTACAAGCGCCAGCTCATGAATATCATGAAGGTGATGGACATCTACAACCGTCGCATCGCCGATCCCAACTTCCACGTGACGCCGACGACCTTCATCTTTAGCGGCAAGGCTGCCTCGAGCTACACCTTCGCCAAGGAGACCATCCGCCTCATTAACTCCGTGGCCGACGTCATCAACAACGACCCGCGCGTCAACGAGGTCATGAAGGTCTGCTTTATCCCCAACTTCCGCGTGAGCAACGCCCAGCTCATCTACCCCGCCGCCGAGATTTCGGAACAGATCTCCACGGCCGGCAAGGAGGCCTCGGGCACGTCCAACATGAAGCTCATGATGAACGGCGCCATTACGCTGGGCACCCTCGACGGCGCCAACATCGAGATCGCCGACCTGGCCGGCCGCGAGAACGAGGCCATCTTTGGCCTGACCGCTCCCGAGGTCGAGCAGCTCTGGGCATCCAACAGCTACTTTGCGTGGGATACCCTCAACAACGATCGCGAGCGTCTGGGCCGCGTGATGGACGAGCTCAAGGACAACACCTTTGCGGGTCTTTCGGGCAACTTCGAGAGCATCTACAACGAGCTCATGAACAACAACGACCCCGACCTGGTCATGGCCGATTTCCGCAGCTACGTGGATGCATGGGAGAAGCTCACCGGCAGCTACGGCGACCAGGAGACCTGGAACCGCAAGGCGCTGCTCAACACCGCCTCCTCCGGCTGGTTCTCGAGCGACCGCACCATTCGCGAGTACCGCGACGAGATCTGGCACGCGTAAAGGCGCGCGAGCTCCCTTATGCCAGCACGGCATTACTCGACGGGCGCGACCGAGCGCCGCGCCCGTCACTAATGGGTTTAAGAACATCGATGACAGAAGGAGAAATCGATGAGTAAGAAAGAATGCATCGCGATGCTCCTCGCAGGAGGACAGGGCAGCCGATTGGGGGCACTCACCCAAAAGATCGCTAAGCCGGCGGTTAGCTTTGGTGGCAAGTTCCGCATTATCGACTTTTCGCTGTCCAACTGCTCCAACTCGGGCATCGACACGGTGGGCGTTCTGACGCAGTATCGCCCCTACCTGCTGCATGCCTATGTGGGCTCCGGCGAGGCATGGGATCTGGACAGCCGCGACGGCGGCGTGTCGATCCTGCCGCCGTACGAGACGCAGACCGGTGGCGCCTGGTATGCGGGCACAGCCGATGCCATTACGCAGAACCTCGACTACATCAAGGCCAACGACCCCAAGTACGTCCTGATTCTTTCGGGCGACCATCTGTATCGCATGGACTACCGCAAGATGCTCAAGACGCACATTGAGAACAACGCCGACCTCACGGTGAGCGTTATGCCCGTGCCGTGGGAGGAAGCCAGCCGCTTTGGCATCCTGACCACCGACCCCGAGGACGGCCGCATCACCAAGTTTACCGAGAAGCCCGAGAAGCCCGATTCGAACCTCGCGTCCATGGGCATCTACATCTTCTCGGCCGACGTCCTGATCGAGGCGCTCGAGGCGGACGCTCTGGACCAGCGCTCGAGCCACGACTTTGGCAAGGACATCATCCCCAAGCTACTCGGCGAGGGCAAGCGCCTGTACAGCTACGAGTTCCACGGCTTTTGGAAGGACGTCGGCACCATCGCCAGCTTCCACGAGACCTCGATGGACCTGCTGGGTAACAACCCCGAGTTCGATCTGTTTGACAAGAACTTCCCCATCATGTCCAACATCACCACGCGTCCGCCGCACTACATTGGCCCGGATGGACGCCTGGACGACTGCCTGGTCTCCAACGGCTGCAAGATCTACGGCACCGCTCGCCACTCGATCCTTTCGACCGATGTCATCATCGAGGAGCGCGCCGTGGTCGAGGACTCCGTGCTGCTGCCGGGTGCGCACGTTAAGAGCGGCGCGCACATCTGCCGCGCTATTTTGGGCGAGAACTCCACGGTCGAAGAGGGCGTGAAGCTCGGCTCTGTCGATACCACCAAGGATACGGCCGTCGTTGGAAATGACGTCGTTATCGGGAAGGGGGAATGATCCGATGATCAATCGCAAGGCCATCGGTTATATCACCGCTAACTACTCTTCGACCTACGGCAGCGTGCTGCTCAAGGACCGCCCCATCGCGTCCGTTCCGTTTTTGGGCCGCTACCGCCTGATCGACTTCCCGCTGTCCAACATGATGAATGCCGGCATCAAGACTGTCGGCGTCGTCATGCCGGGCAACTACCGCTCGCTGATCGACCACGTGGGCTCGGGCAAGGACTGGGGCCTGGACCGCAAGAAGGGCGGCCTGTTCATGGTGCCCGGCAACGCGTATGGCACCACCAAGGGCGGCATGCGCTTCCTGCTGCGCGACATCATCTCCAACAAGACGCTGTTCCAGCGCTCGGACAAGCCCTATGTCGTGATGATGGGCACCAACATCATCTTTAACATGGATCTCAACACCATCATCGATGCGCACGAGAACTCCGGCGCCCAGATGACCGTGGTGTACTGCAAGGCCACGCGCAATGTTGATGACGAGACCAAGCTCGAGATTAACGAGAACGGCCGCCTGACGGGCGTGAGCGCCGGCGTCGTGTACGGCGACAACGCCTCTATGGACTGCTGCATCGTCAACCGCGAGACGCTGCTCGAGATTATCGACCACTACCAGGCCGCCGACTATCTGGACCTGCTCGAGGCACTCCAGGGCGACTTTGGCAACATCGACGTGTGCAGCTACGAGTACAAGGGCGAGGTCGTGGGCGTGTTTAGCGAGAAGTCGCTGTATCGCCGCAGCATGGACCTGCTCGACCAGACCGTGGCCGACCAGCTCTTTGACCCCGAGCGCCCGATCCTGACCAAGGCCCACGACGTGCCGCCTTCGCGCTATGCGACCGGCAGCCACGCGTGCAACTCGATCATCTCGGCCGGCTGCATCATCAAGGGCACCGTGCGCAACTCGATCCTGTCGCGCGGCGTTGTGGTCGAGGAAGGCGCTTCGGTGACCAACTCGATCATCAACCAGAGCTGCATTATCAAGAGCGGCGCCCGCGTTGAGAATGCCATCCTGGACAAGAACAACGTGGTTCCCTCCAACACCGAGCTTCGCGGCACGCCCGAGAATATCCTGGTGCTGGGCAAGGCCCCGTTAACTCCCGATACCACCATCGTGCATTAACGTAGGCACCGCAACATCGCTCGTAACATGTAGAATAGCCGCCCGGTTTGCGCCAGGCGGCTATTCTCGAATTGCAACATGGGAGATAATATGGCAGATTCCAGCAAAAAGATGCAGATCGTGTTTGCCTCGGCCGAGTGCGCACCGTTCGTAAAGACAGGTGGCCTGGGAGACGTGGCGGGCTCGCTGCCAGCGGCGCTCGTGCGCGCCGGCGCCGAGGTCATCGTGATGGTGCCCAAGTACGCCACCATCAAGGACGAGTACAAGGCGCAAATGGAGCACTTCTCCGACTTTTACGTGAGCCTGGGCTGGCGCAACGAGTACTGCGGGCTCGAGAAGCTCGAGCACGACGGCGTCACATATATGTTCATCGACAACGAGCGCTACTTTGCGCGCGACTATCCGTACGGCTTCTTTGACGACGGCGAGCGCTTTGCGTTCTTCTCCAAGGCCATCACCGAGAGCCTGCAGCACCTGCCGGCCGGCTTTGAGTGTGACATCCTGCACTGCAATGACTGGCAGACGGCACTGGCACCCGTATTCCTGCGCGAGTTCTACCAGGGCCTGCCGCTGTACGACCGCGTCAAGACCGTGTTCTCGATCCACAACGTGGCGTTCCAGGGCCAGTTTAGCGACACTGTGATGGAGGACATCCTGGGTGTGGCACACATTCCGGCGGCCGCCTCGCAGCTGCGTTGCGACGCCTGCAGCATCAATTACATGCTGGGCGCGCTGCGCTATGCCGATGCCATCACCACGGTGAGCCCCACCTATGCAGGCGAGATCCAGACGCCCGAGTTTGGCGAGGGCCTGGACGGTGTGCTGCGCGAGCGTTCGTACGCGCTGCAGGGCATTTTGAATGGCATTGACGTGGCGGGCTTTGACCCGGCGACCGACAAGCGCATTGCCGCCAACTACACCGTGGAGGACCGCTCCGGCAAGGCCGTGTGCAAGGCAAAGCTGCAGGAGGAACTGGGGCTCGAGGTGCGCGACGACCGCCCGCTCATGGTGATGGTCACGCGCCTGACGCGCCAAAAGGGCATGGACCTGGTCATGTACGCGCTCGACCGCATTTTGGCCGGCGGCGTGCAGGTGGCTGTGCTGGGCACCGGCGACCGCGACTACGAGGACGGCCTACGCTACTTCCAGGACAAGTACCCCGGCACCATGGCAGCGCGCATCGAGTTCGATCCGGCGCTGTCGCAGCGGATGTACGCCGCCGCCGACATGTTCCTGATGCCGTCGAAGTTTGAGCCCTGCGGCCTGTCGCAGATTATCGCCATGCGCTATGGCACCCTGCCCATTGTGCGCGAGACCGGTGGTCTGAAGGACACGGTGATCCCGTATAACGAGTTTACCGGCGAGGGCACGGGCTTCTCGTTTACCAACTTTAACGGCGACGAGATGGGCGACGCCGTGTTCCGCGCGGCTCGCCTGTTCTGGGACAACCGCGATGCTTGGAACCAGCTGGTCACGCAGGCCATGAGCCAGGACTTTAGCTGGACGCGCTCGGCCGACAAGTATCTGGACCTGTACTTCTTTATGCACCCGGAGATTGA
>CAJMNP010000071.1 GCA_905214895.1 uncultured bacterium
CCGACCATTAACTACCACACGCCCGATCCCGCCTGCGATCTTGACTACACGCCCAATCGCGCGGTTCGCGCCGACCTTACCTGGGCGCTTTCGACCAACCTGGGCTTTGGCGGGCACAACGCCGCCATCGCGCTGCGTAGATATACGAGGAGCTAGAGCATGGATTCCAAAAGACTTGCCGAGATAGCCGATGTTATGGAGGACCGCGGCCTCACGCGCGTACGCGTTGAGGAGCCCGATGGCACCGCGGTCGAACTCGAGCGCGCGAGCGCCGCGCAGCCGGTTGCCGTGCCCATGCCTATGCCGGGTGCCGTGACTGCTCCGGCGGTGGCTCCTGTCGCCATGCCTGCCGCCGCACCGGAGCCCGCCGCGCAAGCGCCTGCCGCCGCACCGGAGCCTAAGGGCACCGAGGTGACCGCTCCCATGGTCGGCGTTTTCTATGCTGCCCCGGCGCCGGGCGACGAGCCGTTTGTGCACGTGGGCTCCAAGGTCAAGGCCGGTGAGACCCTCTGCATCATCGAGGCCATGAAGGTTCTCAACGAGGTGACGGCCGAGGCAGACGGCGAGGTGCTCGAGATCTGCGTGGCCGACGGCGACCTTGTGGAGTTTGGCAGCTGCCTTATGAGGATCGGATAGGTGATGTCCATGAACAAAGAAGAGCTCAAGAAGCTGTTGCCGCATCGCGAACCGATGCTTTTGCTCGACGAGGCCGAGCTGGTGGGCGACGAGGCCCACGGCAAGATCACGATTACGGGTGACGAGTACTTTTTGCAGGGGCATTTTCCGGGAAACCCGGTGGTCCCCGGCGTGATTCAGTGCGAGATGCTCGCCCAGAACTGTTGCGTGCTGCTGATGGGCGATGAGGAGGCGCGCGGCGCGACGCCGTTCTACACGAGTCTGGACAAGGTGCGCTTTAAGCGTCCGGTGCGACCGGGCGACACGGTGGATCTGGTGTGCTCCATCACGCGTGCGCGCGGGCCGTTCCGCTTTGCGACGGGCACCGCGAGCGTCAACGGTGAGGTTTGCTGCCGCGCCGATATGTCTTTTGCACTCATGCACGAAAGTTAAGGAAGGCTTCATGTTCGACAAAGTGCTCATCGCCAACCGCGGCGAAGTCGCGGTCCGTGTTATCCGCGCGTGCCGCGATATGGGCATCAAGACCGTCGCCGTTTATTCCACGGCCGATGCGGACGCGCTGCACGTGCAGCTTGCCGACGAGGCGTATTGCATCGGCGGCCCGCGTCTTGCCGAGAGCTACCTCAACGACGATGCTGTGCTCACCTGTGCCGTGAAGTCGGGGGCAAAGGCGATCCATCCTGGCTATGGCTTTTTTTCCGAGAAGGCGAGCTTCGCGCGCGACTGCGACAAGTATGGCCTGGCGTTTGTCGGTCCTTCGGCCAAGGTGATCGACAGCATGGGCGACAAGGACGCCGCACGTCGAACGGCTGCCACGGCGGGCGTGCCCATCGTGCCGGGCTGCGATTTGCTCAAAAGTCCCGAGGAGGCAACGGCCGAGGCTGAGCGCATTGGCTGCCCCGTGCTCATCAAGGCGCGTGCGGGTGGAGGCGGCCGCGGTATTCGCAAGGTCGAGCGCGTGGAAGATGCGGCAAAGGCGTTCATCGAGGCGCGTGCCGAGGGCGAGGCCGTCTTTGGCGACGGCGAGTGCTACATGGAGAAGTTCGTCGCGCCGGCGCACCACGTTGAGGTGCAGATTATGGCCGATAAGCAGGGCCATGTGTTTTCGCTCGGCGAGCGCGAGTGCTCGGTGCAGCGCCGCAACCAAAAGCTGATCGAGGAGAGCCCCGCGCCGTGTCTCGACGGACACGACGACATTCGTGCTCGCATGCACAAGGCGGCGCGTGACCTGGCTCGTGCCGTCGGCTACGAAGGAGCCGGTACCATCGAGTTCCTGTATTCGGACGACGGCAATTTCTACTTTATGGAAATGAACACGCGCTTGCAGGTGGAGCATCCGGTTACGGAGTTTGTGACCGATACCGACTTGGTCAAGTGGCAGCTGCGCGTGGCAGCCGGCCAGCCTCTGCCCTTTGAGCAGGAGGACATGCCGGTTCGCAACCACGCCATGGAGTGCCGCATCAATGCCGAAACGCCGGACTTTCTGCCGTCATGCGGAACGGTCACCGCGTTGCGCGTGCCGGGTGGTCCGCGCGTGCGCTGGGATTCCGCCATGTTTACCGGTGCGAACGTTCCGCCGTACTACGACTCCATGCTCGGCAAGCTCATCGTGTGTGCGCCCACGCGTGACGGCGCCATTCGCAAGATGCGCTCGGCCCTGGGCGAGCTCGTGATTGAGGGCGTGAGCGAAAACAGCGAGCTTCAGCTCGACGTGCTGGCAAACGACGAGTTCTTGTCGGGCATGTATCACACCGATCTGATGGGGCATCTCTATGCTGATGAATAGAAAAGCGAAGACGGTCAACGTCCTCGAGGGACCGATGACCGAGTCGTGCGCCGAGTTTCCCGCGCGCCACGTGTTTATCAAGTGCCCGGAGTGCCGCCGCGTAATCGATGAGGCACGCCTGCACGACAACCTCGAGGTCTGCCCTCGTTGCGGCAAACACTTTCGCGTGAGCGGTCGCGCGCGCATGCGCATGACGGTCGACGAGGGCATGTTTGAGGAATGGGATGCCAATCTGGCGTCGGAGGACTTCCTCTCGTTTCCCGGCTATGCCGACAAGCTCAAGAGCGTGAGCGAGCGTTCGGGCGAGCGCGATGCCGTTGTGTGCGGCAGGGGCGAAATCTGCGGTTGCGATACGGCGCTCTTCTTTATGGACGCCAACTTTATGATGGGCTCGATGGGTTCCGTGGTGGGCGAGAAGATCTGTCGCACATTTGAGCGCGCGACCGAGCTGGGATTGCCAGTTGTCGGCTTTACCGTTTCGGGCGGTGCGCGCATGCAGGAGGGCGTGACCTCGCTCATGCAGATGGCCAAGATTTCTGCGGCGGTTAGGCGCCACAGCGAGGCGGGCGGCCTGTATATCACGGTGCTCACCGATCCCACGACCGGAGGTGTAACCGCGAGCTTTGCCATGGAGGGCGACATTATCCTGGCCGAGCCCGATGCCCTGACGGCATTTGCCGGCCCGCGCGTGATCGAGCAGAACATGCACAAGCGCCTGCCCAAGGGATTCCAGCGCTCCGAGTTTTTGCTGGAGCACGGCTTTTGCGATGCCGTTGTTCCGCGTGGCGAGATTGCGCTCACGGTAGGCGAGCTGCTGGCGCTGCACGAAGGGCGCGCGCCTGGTCTGGGGGCTCCGCACGAGATCGTGCATACAGGTCGCCGCGGCAAAAAGCTGGGACACTTGTTTAAGCGCTCGGCCGCACCAAAAACCGCGCTCGAGATTGTCAAGCAGACCCGCTCGGCAGATCGCGCCACGGCAGGCGAGATGATCTCGCTGGGCCTGGATGGATTTGTGGAGCTGCACGGCGACCGTTACTTTGGTGACGACGCCGCCGTGGTGGGTGGCATTGGCTGGAAAGACGGACGTCCCGTGACGGTTATCGCTATCGAGCGCGGCACCACGACCAAAGAGCGCATGCGCCGCAACTTTGGCATGGCGCATCCCGAGGGCTACCGCAAAGCGCGTCGCCTTATGCGCCAGGCCGAAAAGTTTGGTCGACCGGTTCTGTGCCTGGTCGATACTTCGGGCGCGTTTTGCGGCATCGGTGCCGAGGAGCGCGGCCAGGGCGAGGCGATTGCCCAGAATCTCATGGAGATGAGCGGCCTTAAGACGCCGATTGTCTCGGTGGTGACAGGCGAGGGTGGCTCTGGTGGCGCGCTGGCGCTGTCCGTGGCCGACCGCATCCTGATGCTCTCGAGCTCGGCCTATTCGGTCGTGAGCCCCGAGGCCTGTGCGTCGATCCTGTGGAAGGATACCGAGCGCGCGAATGAGGCCGCCGAGGCGCTTAAGCTCACGGCCCCCGATTTGTTGGCGCTCGGCATCATCGACGGCATTGTTGACGATAGGGGCCTGTCGCATGAGGAGATCGCCGGTGCCGTCATGTCCTCGGCATTTGATGCCTTCGATACGCTTGGGCAGCTCGACGACGCGACCCTCACAAACCTCCGCTACGAAAAGTACCGCGCAATCGGTCGGTACCGCACGATGTGACAAAGGGACAGCCCGCATGTCACATTGGGAAAGGCGTTCCATGTCACAAGTTTCTAACACCTCGTTTACAACGACGGTTTCATCAAACGCCATGGCCGTGGTGGACTATCTGTCCAAAAGCATGATGTCGGCGCTGCCGTTTATTGTTTGCGCGGCGTTGTTCCGCACCGCCGCCGTCATTATGGGCGAAGGCATGCTGGGCCTGTGGTCTGCCGATTCCGAAATCTATCGCCTGTTCTACAGTTGGCTCTATAACGCCGGCTACTACTTTTTGCCCATTTATCTTGGTTGGGCGGCCGCCCGCCAGCTTGGTTGCTCGGAGCAGCTGGGCATGATGCTGGGCGGCGTATTGATTGCGCCCGATCTGCTTAAGCTCGTCGATGCCGCATCGACGACGGGGGCAGCGATGACTTTCGTGTATGGTCTGCTTCCCGCGCCGGTCAACGATTACACAACGACTGTTATTCCGGTTCTCATCTCGGTACCCGTGCTATGGCGAGCGGAGTGCTTCTTTCAGCGCGTTATCCCTAAGGCCGTGGCGTTTTCGTTCGTTCCGTTTGCGACCATGCTCGTCATGGTTCCGGTTTCGCTGTGTATCACGGCGCCGGCGGGCAGCTATTTGGGCATGCTGTTGGGCCAGCTTATGTTTATGCTTGGCAATTCCGGCGGCATCGTGTCGCTGCTCACGCTCATGGGGCTTGCCGCGGGCTGGGAGTTCCTAAAGATCGCGGGCGTCAGCAACGTTGTCCTATCGCTCGCCTATGCGCAGTTTATGAGTGTGGGAACGGATTCGTGCATCCTGATCGCCGCGACGATGGCAACGTTCGCCGTTTGGGGCATGCCTTTTGGCGCGTCGCTCCGCGTTGCGGATAAGGACGAGAAGGCGCTCATGCTGGGCTATTCAATCTCGGGTATTCTTGGCGGCGTAAGCGAGCCAGCGCTGTACGGATGCGGCTTTAAATATGGCAGGTGTCTGACGTGCATGGCCGTTGGCGGCGCCATCGGAGGACTTGTTGCGGCCGTAGGCCACGTTACGGCTTATACCATCGGTATGACGAATGTTCTTATGGTCATTGGCTTTGCCACGGGCGGCATCTCGAATCTGCTGTGGTGCTGCGCTGCCGGCGGCGCAGCATTTGCGGTGTCTGCGGCGCTGAGCTGCTGTTTTGGCGTGGTGCCGGCGAAGGGGCAGGTGACGGGGGACGGAGCCGATTTGCCCGAAACCTCGAAGAGCGTGGCCGAGGCAAGCGCATAAACCTGTGCGACAAAGGGACGGTCCCGCATGTCGCATTCCAAGGCCGTGGCCCGTGTGGGTTGCGGCCTTTTTGTATCTGGGAGACAAAGTGGCTACACTACAATCCGTTTGAGCAATAGATATATAGGTAGTACCGTGGGGGCGGAT
>CAJMNP010000072.1 GCA_905214895.1 uncultured bacterium
GGCGGATGACGTCGATATGGCCAAACGTGATGGGATCGAAGGTGCCCGGGACGATTACGCGGTTAATGGTGTCACTCATGGGCATCCTCCGATGGCACATCCTCGTCATTTTCGTTCTCGTCAGCATGGTCGTTCTCGTCCTCGGCCGCCCAGCGCAGCAAGTCAACCGAGGTTATGCCGTAGCGCTTCTCTCGCACGGTCTCAAAACCGGTCGGGTGGGCACCCGTATCGGCCGCGGCGTGCTCAAAGAGCGCGTAGGCACCCTGCGCCAGCAAGCCTTGCTGAGCTAGGTTTTGCAGCAGCTCCTCGACCGGCTCGGCGCCAAAAGCATAAGGCGGGTCGAGCAGGACCAGGTCAAAGGGACCGCCCGGCACGCGGCCGCGCGAGGCGCTTGCCAGCACGTCGCCGCCCACCACGCGCCAACGCGCACGGTCACGGCACAGCGACTCGATATTCTTGGTAATCAGACGAGCAGCGTTGCGATCGATCTCGAACGTCGTGAGCGAGCGGGCACCACGCGAGAGCATCTCTATGCCCAAGGCGCCGGAGCCGCCAAAGGCATCCAGCACGCGGACCTCGTCCAGATCGAAGTCGAATGCCGACATGACCATAGATGCGCACGCCTCGCGCACGCGATCGGTCGTGGGGCGGGTGACATCGCGACCACGGGGCTCCTCGATCTTACGACCGCGCCATTCGCCGCCGATGATTCTCATCCTCCGCTGACCTCCTTAAAGATGTGTCGATACCGCGTGGCGACCGCATCGCGCAAGGGGCGCGTCGCCACGGAGTCAAGATTGCAAGCATACCGCAAGAGCTCGACCGCGTCCAAATGGGCCCACTCAATCAATTCCTCGTCGGCATCGAGGTCAACAAAGCGCAAGGTCACGCCGCCATGCTGGCGGTAACCCAGGATTTCACCCTCGTGGCGCAGACGCAGGTCCATCTGGGCGAGCGTAAAGCCATCCGAGGTCTTCTCGAGCGACTGGAGGCGGTCTTGTGCCGCCGACGCGCCGCCGTTGCCCTTGGAGTGCGTCATGACCAGGCACGTACCCGACACGCTGCCGCGGCCTACGCGCCCGCGCAGCTGGTGCAAGGCCGCCAAACCAAAGCGCTCGCCATTTTCGATAACCATGACGGTGGCGTTGGGCACGTCAACGCCCACCTCGACCACCGTGGTCGAGACGAGCACATCGATCTCGCCACGCTTAAAGGCATCGATGACCCGGTCCTTCTCCCCCGCCGGCATGCGGCCATGAAGACGCTCGATGGTAAGCCCCGGTAATGCCAGACGAAGGCGATCGAGCTCGGTCGCCGTGTCATGCAACGGCACGGGCACGGTCACGCGGCCTTCGTCGTCGCGAGCGATGCCGGGTACGTCTTCGAGCTCATCGGCCGAATCGCTCGGCTCCACGAGCGGACAGATCACATAGGCTTGCTGCCCCTTTTCGTGCGCCTCGCGAATGGCGCCATAGGCCAGGTCGCGACTCGACTCGGTGAGAACGCGCGTCGTCACGCCGGCACCCGGAACGGGACGATGGCGGATGATGCTCGTATCCAGGTCGCCGTACACCGAAAGCGCCAGCGTGCGCGGGATCGGCGTGGCAGTCATGACCAGCAAGTCGGCACCCGGGCCTTTTGCACGTAGAGCGTTTCGCTGGCCCACGCCAAAGCGGTGCTGCTCGTCGATCACCACAAGCGACAAATGCTTGAACGTGACGTTCTCCGAAAGTACCGCATGGGTACCAAAGAGCACGTCGAGCTCGCCAGACTGGAGTCGAGCATGAATCTGTTCACGCTCGGCCGTCGGCGTGGCGCCCGTCAGGAGCGCCCAGGTCATGCCAGCCTGAGAGAGCAAGGGGCCGGTCTTATCGGCATATTGACGCGCCAGCACGCCCGTGGGCGCCATAACGCAGGCCTGAGTGCCGCTATCGGCCGCAACCGCCAGTGCACAGGCGGCAACGGCGGTCTTACCAGTACCGACGTCACCCAGCAGCAGGCGGTTCATCACGCGACCGCCATCGCACATGTCGTGCAGGATGTCTTGGAACGCGGCCTCCTGCTCATCGCTCAGCGAAAACGGCAGGGCCTGTTTGAGCGCAGCCAAATGCTCGCCCGCGGCATGCGCATAAGGCACCACGTCGACCATACCGCCATCGTTGCGCAGACGCAGTGCGAGCTGCAAGCAGAGACACTCCTCGTACGCAAGACGCCGGCGTGCGATGTCGCGCTCGGCCATGCTCGAGGGAAAGTGGATCGAGCGCAGCGCACGGGCATTGCTCATGAGCTTCCGCTTTGCGCGCAGCGGCGCAGGAATGGGATCGAACGGATTGGCAGCCACTTCGAGCGCACCGCTCACGATACGGCGCATCCATGCCTGACTCACGCCATCACTCACGTAGTGGACTGGCAAAATGGTACCCGCGGCACGCCCGTCCTCGAGCTTTTCAAAGTGGGGCGAGGCCATCTGCTTAAAACCGTAGGCAAACTCGACCTTGCCCATCACGGCCAGGCGCTCGCCCTGCTTAAGCTGTTGGGCAATCCAAGGCTGACGGAAAAAGGCAACCTGCAGCACGCCCGTCTCGTCCACGAGCGAGACCTCAGTCACCTGCATACGCGGACGGGGATGCTTTTGGACAATACGATCGACCGTGGCGATGATGGTGCACACGGTACCGATGGGCGCCATCTCGATGGACCACGAGCGAGTAAAGTCCAGGTAGCGATGAGGAATATGGAGAAGGAGGTCCCCCACCGTCCGAATTCCCAGACGGCGAAGGGCCTCCTCACGTTTACCCGAAACATATTTGAGTCGCGCGATATCCTCGTCGAGCGCATTGCTCTGGGCAAAGCGCTCCGAGACGCGCGGCACGGAGCACAGCTCGGACATAGGCAGAGCCTACTCGATCGAGAAGATCACGGGATAGAGCGGCTGCTCGCCACGATGGGCGTCGATCTCCAGATCGGGCTGAGCCTCCTCGATAGCGTCGACGATCTCCTGGAAGGCCTCGTCGGACAGCTCCTCGCCGGCCAGAATCGTCAGCGCGTCGCCCTCCTCTTCCTCCTGCATGCGGTTGATGCAGTCGAGCGTGACCTGCTTCACGTCGGAGCCGACCACGTCGATGGAGCCGGCGATGATGCCCATGACGTCACCGGAGTGAATCGGCGAGCCGTCAGAAGCACTGGAGTCGCGCACGGCGCGGGTGACCTCGCCATCGCGGACCTCGCTGATGGCGTCGACCATGGCGGCAACGGCGTCCTCGAGCTCAGAATCGGGCAGGACCGCGAACAGCGCGGAGAACGCCTGCGGGACGGTCTTGGTGGGAACGACGGCGACCTTCTTGTCGGTGCAGGCGGAGGCAGCGGCCTCGGCAGCCATGCGGATGTTGCCGTTGTTGGGCAGGATAATGACCGAGGTCGCGCTGACCTGGTCGACGGCGCCCAGCAGGTCGGCGGTCGAGGGGTTCATGGTTTGGCCGCCCGACACGATCACATCGACGCCGAGGGACTTGAGGATGTCTGCCTCGCCGGAACCGGCGGCAACGGCGACAAAGCCCAGGGCCTTCGCGGGATCGGCGGTCTTCTCCTGGTCCTCGTGGATCTTAGCGGTACGGTCGTGGGCCTCCATCTCCATATTGTGGATAAAGACCTCGTAGATCTGACCAAGCTGCAGCATGTGCTCGAGCACCAGGTTGGGGGTGTTGGAGTGCACGTGGATCTTGTAGTCGGGATAGGCGCCCACGAGCAGCTCGCAGTCGCCCATGGAGCCCAGGAACTTAAGGCACTCGTCCTCGTCAAACGGGGCGTCGGCCTTAAAGAGGAACTCGTTGCAGTAGCGGAACTCCGAGCCCTCCCAGTCGTCGTTGGCCTCGATTTCGACGCGATCGAGGGCCGCGTCGCGTGCAGAGCCAGCGGAATCAAACGTGGCGGAGAAATCCTCGACCACGGTGCTGCGACCAAGAGCGGCGGCAACAAAGTTCTCCAAGAAGATGGCAAAGCCAAAGGCGCCGGAGTCGACCACGCCGTTCTCCTTGAGGACGGGCAGCAGGTCGGGCGTGCGGGCGACGGACTGGTAGGCCTCGACGACGATGGCGTCGAGCGCATCCTCGGCAGAGAACTTCTTCTTCTCGCACTCGTCTGCCTTGGTCGAAACATCACGCAGGACCGTGAGGATCGTGCCCTCGATGGGCTTACGAACAGCCTGGAAGGCGACCTTGACGGCACGACGGAAGGCGAAGGCGATATTGGCGGACGTAATGGGTTCATCGGCAGAGACAAGGCCCTCGGCCACACCACGCAGAATCTGCGAGGTGATGACACCGGAGTTGCCGCGGGCGCCCATCAGGGAGCCGTGGGTGATGGCGCCAGCAATGGCCTCCATGTCGGCATCGGCGGGAAGGGCGGAAAGCTCCTTGGTCACCGAAGCGAGCGTGAGCGACATGTTGGTGCCGGTGTCGCCGTCGGGTACGGGGAAGACGTTGAGCTTGTTGATCTCCTCGGCCTTTTCGGAAACGGCAGCCGCAGCGATCGGAAAACAGGTGCGAATGGTCTTTGCAATCATGAGTGGTGAAATCTCCGTATTCGGATGCTAGTTCAGACGGCTCTTGAGCGCGTCGATGTGAATGCCGATCTTAAGGCTGGCGGGATCGATCTGGGCAATCTCCTGAAGGGTGAAGGCGACGGAGCTCGAAAGATTGTGGCAGACGGACTTCATGTTGACGCCGTTCTCGAGCACGACGTGAAGGTCGACCGTAAGGCCGTTCTCGTCGGCGGAAACAAGCACGCCCTTGCGGAGGCGCTGGCCGGCAAGCAGGCGCACGCTCTCGGCGCCTTGGAGCTGTTCGGCCATACCGACGACGCCGTAGCACGTCATCGCGGCATAACCGGCAATATCGGCAATAACGTCGTTCGAGACGCTCAGGCTGCCGTTAATGGTCTCAGACACAAGAATCTCCTTTTCTGGTGCTCGCGGCACCATGTCGTGGGAGCAATCATTCCAACATTTTACAACGACCGCGCCATGTTAAGGCGGCGGGGTTCACGATTACATCCTCGACACGAAATGTTGATACGGTAACGTTCGCCACAGGCGATCGCGGCATGAAAAAACCCGCCGCATATGCGACGGGTTTTACAACCTGGCTCCCCGGGTAGGACTCGAACCTACAACAGCGCGGTTAACAGCCGCGTGCTCTACCATTGAGCTACCGAGGAATTTAAAAGCCCAACGGAAAGGGCTGAGAAATTCTGGCTCCCCGGGTAGGACTCGAACCTACAACAGCGCGGTTAACAGCCGCGTGCTCTACCATTGAGCTACCGAGGAATTTAAAAGCCCAACGGAAAGGGCTGAGAAATT
The DNA here is from genome assembly GCA_905214895.1 of uncultured bacterium. The sequence goes on from CAJMNP010000072.1 coordinate 5,357, forward strand.
CTGGCTCCCCGGGTAGGACTCGAACCTACAACAGCGCGGTTAACAGCCGCGTGCT
>CAJMNP010000073.1 GCA_905214895.1 uncultured bacterium
TCGGGGCGCAGTTCATTTCAGCGCCGCCCGAGAAAGCTAAACGCCTTCTGGCAGGTTGTCCCGGGCCGAGGGCGGCCACCTTGATCGCCCTCGGCCCTCACCCACCTCAACTGCTCCTCAATTACATAGAGCTGATTGAGGAGGGCGCAAGCTAGTGGGCGCCTTCCTCCTCGTCGTTGGGTCGGTAGGTGATGAACTCGATAACAAAGGCCAGGACGGCGGAGATGAGCGAGGCGATGATCGCGAAGATCATGTGGGAGATCCCGGCGCCACCAGGGGTCCCGTCGATGAAGTTGAGCAGGTTGAAGACGCCGAGGCCGCCCGAGATGTACATGAGAGCGCCAGTCATTCCCACGATAGCGCCGCCCACGGCGGAGCTCAGGCATGCCACGACGAACGCGCGCTTGTTGGGGAGGGCGATGCCGTAGATGCCCGGCTCGGTGACGCCGAAGAAGAAGGCGGAGATCATCGCGGGAAGGGCGATGCCGCGGAAGCGCTCGTCCTTGTTTCTGAGGTACATGGCAAAGATGACCGCTCCGAGTGCGAACCCGTGGCCGATGGTGGCGGCGAGCACGCTATCGTGGCCGAGGGTGTTCAGGTTCATGATGGAGATGGGGATGAGGCTCCAGTGGAAGCCGAAGATGACGAGGCACATCCACAGTCCGCCGACTAGGGCGCTGCCCAGGACGGAACCAACCACGGGGAGCTGGAAGATGAACGAGAACGCCGCGCTCAGCAGGTTGGTGATGAGGGTGGCCACCGGGCCGATGATGAGGTAGCCCAAGACGATGGAGACCGTCATCGTGGCGAGCGGGACAAGGAACATCTTGAGCGCAGCCGGCATCCAGCTCTTGAGCCAGCGCTCAAGGATAGAGCCGAACCACACCATGAGAAGGACGGGGATCACCGAGCTCACGTAGCCGGACACGGGCATGATGATGGGGATCCCGAGGGCGGTGGCGTACCACGAGAACGTGCCGGCCACGCCGAGGTCGATGCTGCCGAGCGCCTCGCCCGAGGTCAGGGCGACCATCGTCGGGTAGAGGAGCGCCACGCCGATTGCCACACCGGTGAACTCGTTCATGCGGAACTTGCGCGCGGCACTGAACGCCAGGGCGACGGGAAGGAAGTAGAAGAAGCCGTCAGCCACGGTGTAGAGCAGCGTGTAGAGGCCGTCGTTTGCAAAGTCCGGGACGAAGTAGGTGATGAGGGCAAGCAGTCCCTTCATGATGCCTGCGGCGGCAAGCGGTCCCAGGATGGGCTGGAAGATGCCAGAGATGAGGTCGATGATGGCGGAGGCAACGGTCTTATCGCCCTGGGGCTCGTCGTCGGCGCTTGCGCCGCCCGAGAAGTTGCCGGCCTCCAGGACCGCGTCGTAGACGTCCTCGACGATGTTGCCCACGACCACCTGGTACTGGCCGTTGGCCTGGATGACCTGGATGACGCCCTTGAGGGCCTCGATCTTGGCCGTGTTGGCGCGGGACTCGTCCTTGAGTTTGAAGCGCACGCGCGTGATGCAGTGCGCGACGCTGGCGACGTTCTCGGCGCCGCCTACGTTCTCGAGTATGGATCTGGCCAGGTCGTCGTATTTTTCTGCCATTATTTTCTCCTTAGTGATATTGCCCGGGTGGTTAGCCCAGGTCGCCTCCGTTGGTGGCGATGGCCTGTTGATACCAGTAGAAGCTCTTCTTGCGCCTGCGCTCGAGCGTGCCGTTGCCCAGGTTGTCGCGGTCCACGTAGATGAAGCCGTAGCGCTTCTCCATCTCGCCGGAGCCCGCGCTCACGAGGTCGATCGGCCCCCAGGTGGTGTAGCCGAGCATCTCGACGCCGTCCTGCTCGATAGCGTCGCGCATGGCCTCGATGTGCTCGCGCAGGTAGGCGATGCGGTAGTCATCCTCGATCGTGCCGTCGGGAAGCACCTCGTCATAGGCGCCGAGGCCGTTCTCCACCACAAAGAGCGGCTTCTGGTAGCGGTCCCAGAGGTCGTTGATCGTGATGCGGAACCCCATCGGGTCGATGACCCAGCCCCAGTCGCTCGTGCGCACGTAGGGGTTCTCTACGCCGGCGAAGGCGTTGCCCTCGGCGACGCCGCCCACGGAATCGGGGTCGCCCGCGGTACAGCGCGAGGAGTAGTAGCTAAACGAGATGAAGTCGACGGTGTTCTCCGCAAGGATGCGCTCGTCCTCGGCGGTCATACCCACGTCGATGCCCTCGCGCTCGAGCATCTTGAGCGCGTAGCCGGGGTAGTGCCCGCGTGCCTGCACGTCCACGAAGAAGAGGTCCTCCTGGTTCTTGACCTGCGCTGCACGGACGTCCTCGGGACGACAGGAGTAGGGGTAGTAGCTTCCCGCGGCGAGCATGCAGCCAACCTTGTTCTCCGGGTCGACCTCGTGGGCGATCTTGGTGGCCCAGGCGCTCGCCACGAGCTCGTTGTGCGCGGCGCGGTACTCGGCCTCGCGGGCATTCTCCCCGGGCTCGAGGACGATGCCGGCACCCATGAAGGGACGGTGCAAGATCATGTTCATCTCGTTGAACGTGATCCACCAATGCACGAGGCCGCGGTAGCGGTTGAAGAGCACCTTCACCAGCCGCTTGTAGAGCTCGATGAGGGCGCGGTTTCGCCAGGCGCCGTACTTCTTGACGAGGTGGATGGGGCAGTCGAAGTGCGTGATGGTCACGAGGGGCTCGATCCTGTGCTCGCGGCAGCAGCGGAACACGTCCTCGTAGAAGGCGAGCCCGGCCTCGTTGGGCTCCTCCTCGTCGCCATTGGGGAAGATGCGGCTCCAGGCGATGGAGAGGCGAAAGACCTTAAAGCCCATCTCCGCGAAGAGGGCTATGTCCTCGCGGTAGTGGTGGTAGAAGTCGATGCCCGTCTGGGCCGGGTAGTAGTACCCGGGCTCAAAGTCGAGCATGCGCCTCAGGCCGCGACTTACGTCGTTGCGCTCCGACCCGTGTGGGATGACGTCGACATTGGCAAGACCGCGGCCGCCCTCGTCATAACCTCCCTCGCATTGGTTAGCAGCGGTGGCTCCTCCCCAAAGGAACCCTTTTGGAAATGGCATGGTGCCTCCTTCTCTCTGGCGCCCCCACCTCTGCGGGGACGCTTTATAACGTCCTTGCGACCTCACGCGCCGGGCCCGTGGCCCTTTCCCTGATGCGCGCGGGCCGCCCGTGAAGGGGTGACTAGCTGATGGCTTGTCCTGCGGCGGCGCGACGTGCCTCCCGGCCTCCAAGCAGGGAGGGGACCTGTGCCAGGCACACGCCGGCGAGGATGATGGCAACGCCCAGCCACTCGACGACGCCGAGCGGCTCGCCGAGGACGATCATGGCGATGAGCAGGCCGGCGGGGAGTTCCGCGGCGGCCATGACAGTGGAGAGACCCGCGGGCAGGTGCGGAGAGCCCATGCCGAAGAGCAAGACCGGGCAGAGCATGCCAAAGAAGCCGGCGATGACGGCAAAGGGCAGGATGCCCTGGGCGAGGACGCCCGAGACAACGTAGTCCGGGCACACCGTGAGCGACATGACCACGGAGCCCGCGCACACGATGACGCCGCGCTGCTCGGACGAGCAGGGGGCCTCGACCTTGCCGGAGAGGGTGACAAAGAGGGAGCAGGACACGGCCGCCCCCAGCGCGCAGAGCAGGGCCACGGGGTCGTACCCGGTGATGCCGGTCTTGTAAACGCCGCTCGCGAACACCGTCCCGAAGACGATGGCCAGGGCGGAGGCCACTTGGAGGGGCCTCGGCGGCCGGCGCGTCATGACGGTCTGCCACACGAGCCCCAGCCACGTGAACTGGAAGAGGAGCGTGAGCGCCACCGGGGCGGGCAGCACACTCATGGCGTAGCAGTAGAGGATTGAGGTGAGGCAGGTGAGGGCTCCCAGGCCCATGAGCTTAAGGGCGAGCTTCCAGCCCACGCGCTGCCAGCGGTGCCCGAGTGCGTGCCCTGCGAGCGTGGCGAGGGCGAAGAAGAGGCAGCCGAGCCACGCTTGGCTCGCCACCACCTGTGCCGAGGTGAAGCCCGCGGCGTAGGCGAGCTTGTAGGTCGTGGCCATCGCGCCGTAGCAGGCGCCGCCCGCAAAGACCTGGAGCGCCGCCTTGGCCTGTCCCGCGCCCGTGGCTCCCGCCCCGGCGGCCTGTTGCTTGATTGTGTTTGTTCCTGCCATTCGGCTCCCTTCCGTCTGCTGTCTTGCAGACGCACATCTCGTGCGTCTGTTCCCTGCAGTCGGAAGGTGGGCTCGTGCGGTCTTCTGGCGGTGCATGTGGCACCTGCTGCCAAGACGAAAAAAGCCACGCAACCGACTGCTCGGTTGCGTGGCAAAAAGGTGGCTAGCGCCCAGAAAAGTCCACGCGTTTTTAGACTGGGACAAAGTACTACAACAGGTGAGATTCTGTCAAGAAAAAGCGAGCCTCTGCCCGCCGTACCTGTGGCGGTCGTTCCCCGAACGGGGCGGTGCCGTTGGGGACTGTCTCGATCTGTAACAGTTGGGGCTAGTTTTGGTCGATGGATGTTACAGATTGAGATTGTTGAGGATGGGTGGGGGTAGCTAATTCGGACGGGGCTATTTTAAACATTGGGAAATCGAGCGTGGCAAGCGGAGGTCTTCGGGGTATAAGACGGCTAATTGTATGCCGTTTTTTGAAAGGAACCCTTATGCCCAGCGTTGCCGTTCTTGCCGCCGATGGCTTTGAAACGATTGAATGCCTGACCATGGTCGATGTCATGCGTCGCGGCGGCGTGCGCGCCACGCTCGTCTCGATTATGCCCACGCGCGAGGTCGTAAGCTCGCTGCAGATTCCCGTAACCTGCGACGTACTCTTTGACGAGATTAACTTTAACGAGTATGACTGCGTCGTGCTGCCCGGCGGTCTGCCCGGCGCCACCAACCTGCGCGCCGACCAGCGCGTCTGCGACGTGGTCTGCGAGTTCGCCGCGACCAAGCACGTCGCCGCCATCTGCGCCGCCCCGTTTATCCTGGGTGAGCTCGACCTGCTCGAGGGGCGCCACGCCACGTGCTTCCCTGGCTTTGAGAAAAGCTTCCCCAAAGGCGCCTATACCGGCGAGAAGGTTACGCAAGACGGCAACATCATCACCGCCAGCGGCATGGCCCAGTCGCTCCCCTTTGCGCTTGAGCTGCTGCGCACGCTCGCCGGCGACAAGGCCGTCGAGAAGGTCGCCGAGGGCATTCAGCTATGATTTTGGCTTCGCAATCACCGCGCCGCATCGAGTTGATGCGCGAGGCGGGCTATGACATTCGCATCATTCCTGCCGATATCGACGAAACGCCGTTTGATGGCGAGGCCCCGCTTACGCTCGTTGAACGCTTAGCACGCGCCAAAGCCGCCGCCGTTGCCGCCGAGCATGCCGAGCCCAA
>CAJMNP010000074.1 GCA_905214895.1 uncultured bacterium
TCCTCGAGAAGTGGGACCGCGGCGAGTATCACGACTAAGGAGGTTACGCGGTTTTGCCAAACCGCGTAACGGGTCGACGCTGCGCGGCGCTCAGGCACCCCATCTCGCCGCTCAAACCGTCGCTCGCGTACATGAAGTACGCGTCGCTCCTCTTTCGCGGCGACCTGGGGCACCTGAGCGCCGCTCGCTGACGTAGGGGGTACCAGCAGGGTTACCGCTGTTGTTGCGAAGCTTTCTGGTTCAGTAAGCTGCTCCGATAACACGTTTGCTTGCTGAGCTTGTGGGCTTCGTTTTGGCGGGACCCGGTATTCTGCAGCTTTTCAATTGACGGCTCGCGTTTCTGTGAGGGGGCGCGGGCCGGTTTTCTATCAGCCCTATTGACTTGGCGGGCTGTCGTAAGAAAGGGAAGGCTCCTATGGAGTTTGTTCTTGATAACGGTTTGATTCGTGTGGCGTTGACCACGGCGGGCGGGTCGTTCACTTCTATTGCGGCCAACGGCCGCGAGTACCTGTGGCAGGGTGACCCGGCGGTCTGGTCGGGCCAGGCACCCATTTGCTTCCCGATTTGCGGCGGCCTTCGTGACGGTCACGCAATGACCATGGGCGGCCGCGAGGTAAAGCTCGCCCGCCACGGATTTGCTCGCAAGCAGGAGTGGAAGCTCGAGGAGCAGAGCGACAACATGGTTGCGCTGAGCCTAAGCTCTGCCGACCATGCCGAGTTGCTTGAGCAGTACCCGTATCCGTTTAAGATCGTCGCGCGCTACACGATCGATGCGGCTAAGGTGGCCGTGTCGTACGAGGTGACCAATGAGGGCACCGAGGATATGCCATTCTTTGTGGGCGGTCACCCCGGCTTTAAGTGCCCGCTCGACGAGGGCGAGTCCTATGACGATTATGAGCTTCGTTTTGAGCAGCGTGAGGCCACCGAGCTCTGTACTGCCGTTCCCTCGACTGGCCTGATTGATGTTGAGCATCGCAGCAAGAACCCCATGATCGACCAGAGCCTGCCGCTTACCCACGAACTCTTCGACTTCGCGGAGACCATCTTTGACGTGCTCGAGAGCCGCGTGGTTACGCTGACCAAGAAAACCGAGGACAAGGGCGTGCGCCTGACGTTCCCCGATATGCCGTACCTGATTGTGTGGAGCAAGCCCGAGGGCGACTTTGTGGCTGTTGAACCGTGGGGTGGTCTGTCCACCTGCTCCGACGAGGACGATATTCTGGAGCACAAACGTGGCTGCCTGGTGGCCAAGCCGGGAGAGACCGTCACTCGCTGCTTTGAGATCGAGATCCTTTAAAGAGCTATCGTATGTTTGGGGTCGCACACGTCGTGCCCCGGAAACAGGAGTTCAATATGATTCTGACCGTTACCATGAACCCGTCGATTGATACGCGCTATCAGCTCGACAAGCTGGTCATTGACGACGTTAACCGCGTCACGCCCGAAAAGACCGCTGGTGGCAAGGGCCTCAACGTGAGCCGTGTGCTGCTGCAACTGGGAGACGACGTGCTCGCGACTGGTCTGCTTGGCGGCCACATGGGTGCCTATATGGCCGAGCTTATGGATGCCGACGGCGTCAAGAACGACTTTGTGCCCATCGCCGGTGAGACGCGCATTTGCCTGAATATTCTGCACGAGGGTAATCAGACCGAGCTGCTGGAGAGCGGCCCGCAGATCGCCCCGGCCGAGCTCGAGGCCTTTACGGCCAAGTTCGCCGAGCTTGCGGCGAAGGCGGACGTTGTGACGCTTTCGGGCTCGCTGCCGCGTGGCGTCGATGCCGGCTACTATGCCGAGCTCGTCAAGATCGCCGAGGAGGCGGGCGCCAAGGTGCTGCTCGACACTTCGGGTGCATCGCTGGAGGCTGCGCTGGAATCTGACGCTAAGCCTGAGCTCGTGAAGCCCAACCTGACCGAGATTAACGGCCTGCTGGGTACGTCCTTTACGACCGATGATGTCGATGCCCTGCGCGAGGCGCTTGCCGCCGATGGCCGCTTTGCCGGTATTCCCTGGGTCGTCGTCTCGATGGGCGCTGCCGGTTCGGTGGGCTTCCATGAGGGCCGCGCGTTCCGCGCCAAGACGCCCGCGATTGCGGCTGTGAACGCGACGGGTTCCGGTGACTCGACCATCGCCGGCTTTGCGCATGCCATTGCTGCTGGTGCCGACGACGTCACGGTGCTCAATACCGCCAATACCTGCGGCAAGCTCAACGCCATGGATCCCAAGACCGGCCACCTGGTCATGGACCGCTGGGACGAGATCTACAACAGCGTTGTCGTGACTGAGCTTTAAGGTTACGCGGGTTTACCAACCCGCGTAACGGCTCGACGCTGCGCGGGCCGCATTTGGACAATCTGACGTTCAACTTCAAGGGCGCGACCAGAAGGTCAGCGCCCTTTCGTTTCGCGTCACCTTGTCTCAAATGCGGCCCGCTCGCTGTCCGTCCTCTACCTGCGGCGTTGTCTTGCTCCGGATGCGGCAGTTAGGGACGTTCCTTTTCTGCCGGCAGTCTGGGACATTCCTTGGGGTAGTCATTGGGGACGTTCTTTAATAACTAGTCGTTTAAGAACGTCCCCGATGACTACACTCAAAAACGGCGCCCGTCGGCGATGTTGCCGGCGGGCGCCGTTGTCATGTGGGCGGTTATGTTGTGGCCGCTGATGAGGCTCGAACTCGCATGCTACAGCGAGTCGATAAAGCGCTGCTGGGCGGCACGTCCTGCCTCGTCCCACTTAAAGACACCGGCGTTGTCGAGCACGTGGCCAAACACCACGCCGACCTCCTCGTGCAGGATATCGATGGCGTTGTCGGCCGTAAGCTCGTCGGCGCGGCGAGCAAAGACGTCCTCGGCCCACGCGGCATGGCTGCGACAAAGATCATCGCCCTCGAGCGCACCGGCAAGATCGTAGCTGGCATCGACCTTGGCTGCCAGTAGATGCTCACGGACAGCGCCAAGCTCGGGAACCAGGCGCGGCGGCAGAATGGCCAGGCCCATGACCTCGATCAGGCCGATGTTCTCCTTCTTAATGTGGTGGTACTCGGCATGCGGATGGAAAACGCCCAGCGGATGCTCGTCGGTCGTGATGTTGCAGCGAAGCGCCAGGTAGGCCTCGTAGATTTCGCCGCCGGCATTTCCGCGAGAGTCGACGCGGCGGATGACGGGCGTCACGGTGTTGTGGGCCACGCCGTCGGCTGTGTGCGCGATGACGCCTACAGACTCATCGGTCCACTCGCGCCAAGCGAGGATAATCTTCTCGGCAGCGTCGAGCAACTGGGCGCGGTCATGCGAGCGCAGGCGCAGCACCGAGAGCGGCCACTGCAGCACGGTACCGCTGACCTGGTCAAAACCGGGCACGCTAAACTGCGAGACCTCGGCGGCATGCATCATGGGGAACTCGTGTGCGCCGCCCTGGAAGTGGTCGTGCGACAAGATCGAGCCGCCCACGATGGGCAGGTCGGCGTTGGAGCCGATGAAGTAATGCGGGAACAGGTCCACAAAATCGAGCAGGCAGGTCAGACCCTTGCGGTCGACGTGCATCGGACGATGCTCGGAGCTCATGGCAATGCAGTGCTCATTAAAGTACGCGTACGGGCTGTACTGGAAACCCCAGCGCTCGCCGTCGAGCTGGATGGGGATAACGCGCAGATTCTGGCGGGCGGGGTGAGCGCCACCGTCGGCTGCGGCGGAGCGTCCGGGGTAGCCCTCGTTTTCAATGCAGAGCTGACAGGCGGGATACTTCTCGCCCGTGTTCTTTGCGGCGCCGGCCGCGGCAATGTCGCGCGGATCCTTTTCGGGCTTTGACAGGTTGATGGTGATCTCCAGGTCGCCCCAGTTGGTGGGGGTGCTCCATTTGATATTGCGCGCGATGGCGGCACGACGCACGTAGCCGGCGTCGCAGCACAGACCGTAGAACCAGTCGGTCGCGGCGCGGGGCTCGTTGACGCCCATACGGCCGTTGAATTCCTCGTTTACAACCGAAGGCCTCGGCATCAGCACACCCATGATGCGCATGGCGATGCGATCGCGGCCCGATGCCGTATCCTCGGCAGCACCGTTGGCAACGGCGGCCTCGGAAAGCGCGGCAAGCGTGCCCTCCAGGTCAAAATCGGGGAGCGTATCGGGGTGCAAGAGCGAGAGCTTCTCGTTCTGCAGCGCCCAGGCCATATCGAGCGCCGGTCCCGTAGCGCCGATGCACTCCAAAATGGTGTTGTAGGCCCAGATGCGGTCGTCCTGTCCGATCATCGATCGGTGGATGGCATACTCAATCAGGCCCTGCGCGGCCTCGCGCACATCAGTCATTACAGCCATGCCGCGTAAGCCCCCTTGTCAGAGATTGCGTAGTGGCGGGCAGAACCCTCGCCCAGCCAGCTGTTCATCTTGGTGATAAAGGTGTCGACCAGATCGAGCGGCACGAAGGCCTGGATGGTGCCGCCAAAGCCACCGCCGTGGATGCGGACGGCGCCGCGGCCGTCGAGCACATGTTCGGCAAGGGCAAGCGCATACATGGAGGGCTGCTCGGAGCCCAGTTTGGCAACGACATTCTGCAGGTACATGGCAGAGCTGGCGCCGGACTCGCGCGTCAGGACCAGGAACTGGTCGATGTCGCCGGCGTTCAGGGCAGCCCAGCGCTTGTCGACCAGGCCGTTTTCGTACCAGTAGTGAACGGCACGCAGGCAGGCGCGGTCGCCCAGCTTGGCGCGCAGCTCGGGGAGCTTGGCGTCAAAGTCGGCAACGTTTACCTCGCACAGGCGTGCCTTGCCAAACTCGGCGGCGACGTCCTGCATCTCGCGCGGAACGGCGGCGTAGTCGTCGGTGGCTGCCACATGGTCGGCGCCAACCTTAACGAGCACGAGCGCATAGCCGTGATCCTCAAAGTTGAGCTCGAGCTTCTGGGTTTTAGGCTGAGCCTGGTCCTCAAAGTCCATGTAGGCAAGGCCGCCCAGGCACACGGCGGCCTGGTCCATCAGACCGCAGGGCTTGCCGTAATAGTTGTTCTCGGTGCGCTGGCTCATCTGCGCGAGCGCGACGGGCTCGATGGCGGGTGCGCCCCAGAGGGTTTCCATGGCGCGACCGTACGCGGCCTCGACGGCGGCAGAGCTGGAAAGACCGCCGCCCGAGGGGACGGAGCAGGTAAAGGCAAAGTCGAAGCCGTGGGGCTCAACGCCAAGGGCTGCAATCTCGTGGGCCATGCCGCGGACGAGGCTTGCGGACGTGCCCTTCTCGGACTCCTGAACGTCTAGCGTGTCGAGCGCGATTTCAAACGTGGGATAGCCCTCGTCGGCTACGCGAACCTTGTTGGAATCGGTTGCCACGGCGATGCCGTCGACGGCGACATCGAGCGAGC
>CAJMNP010000075.1 GCA_905214895.1 uncultured bacterium
ATGTGGGCAACTCGGCCCTCGTACTGCTCAATACCTCGGTGGTGCCCATCTACTTCAATGCCATCAATACCGGTGCTTCTTCGGCCGACCTCGTGGTTGCCTGGGGCAACGCGCAGACGATCGCCTCGTTGGTCATTGCCATGCTTATGCCCGTTCTGGGTGCACTTGCCGACTACGCCGGCAACAAGATCAAGTTCTTCATGGGCTTTTTCCTTACGGGCCTCGTGCTTTGCTTTGCGCAGGCCATCCCCATGTCCGCGATGGCGTTTTTGACCGTCTACGTGCTGTGCACCATCGGCCTCAACTCGTCCATGACGTTCTACGACGCCATGCTGCCCGACATCACTACCGACGAGCGTATGGATGCTGTGTCGAGCTCGGGCTTCGCCTGGGGCTATATCGGCTCCACCGTTCCGTTCATCGTCTGCCTGGCGCTCATTATGGGCGGTCCCGCCCTCGGCATCCCCACCATGCTGGCGACGCGCCTGTCGTTTATCATCACCGGTGCCTGGTGGCTCATCTTTACCTTGCCACTCATCCGCACCTATAAGCAAAAGTACGGTCGCGAGCGTGGTCCCCAGGACAGTCTCGGTCACATCGTGGGTGGCGTGTTCTCCGAGGTCAGGCATACCATGCGCGAGATCGCCAGCAACAAGACCATCCTTCTGTATATGATCGCGTTCTTCTTCTACATCGATGGCGTCCATACGGTCATCTCCATGGCAACCAGCTACGGCTCGGCTTTGGGCATCGATTCGACCCAGCTGGTGCTGGCACTGCTCGTCACGCAGTTCGTTGCTTTCCCGTCCGCCATCATCTACGGCAAGCTCGCCGGTCGCGTGGGCACGCTCGACATGATCATGGTGGCCGTCGCCGCCTACATGGGCATCGTGCTCTTTGCCGCGTTTTTCCTCAAGACTGCCTTTGAGTTCTGGGTGCTCGCCATTTTGGTTGGCTTGTTCCAGGGTGGCGTGCAGGCGCTCAGCCGCAGCTATTTTGGCCGCATCATCCCCAAGGAAAAGTCAAACGAGTACTACGGCTTCTTTGATATCTTTGGCCGCTACGCAAGCGTGATGGGCACCTTCCTGGTGTCGGTCGTCACCTCGCTGACCGGCAACCCGTCGTTGGGCGTCCTTTCCATCGGCGTGCTGCTGGTGCTTGGCTTTGTGCTGCTGGTCCGTCTGTCCCGCATGGCTCAGGCGGCGGCGTAAGACAACCGGGCTCAGTACAGCAAGTGTGCCTATCTGCAGTACTCTTTTGGAAGTAGCCGCATAAATCATTCTGACTCCCGAACAATGTTTAGCCCAAGTGGGTATGATGGAACCAGCTAGGTCGCGGGGCGTCGCCTGTGTTTGGCGGCGCCCCGTTTTTGTGTTGCAAGGAGGGTAAAGGTTTGAACGCCACGGTTGTGATCCCAACATATTGGGCGGGCGATGATATCCAAGCAAACGCTCCCGGCACCTACGATCACTCGACGTCGCTCAATGCCGCCAACCCGGAACTCGATCGCTGCCTGACTTCGCTCGAACAGGTGCGCGACATTCCGCGCATCATTCTCTTGGTGGTCTGTCCGGTTTCCGCCACGGCCGACGTATCTCATCGCGTGCACGAAATCGTTCATGCGCATCCCACACTTAAGGTCACCATCGTTACCAATACTCAGGCTTCGCGTGTTGCCGACCGCGTGGCACAGATTGCGCCCAAGGGCTCGGGCGAGTGCGTGAGCCTGCGCGGCTACGGCGCCATCCGCAACATGGGCCTTGCCTGCGCGGCGGTGCTGGGGCATGACGCGGTTGTGTTTTTGGATGACGACGAGACCGTCATCGATGCCGACTTTATGAAGCGTGCGACCTATGCGCTGGGCCAGCAGACGCGTCAGGGCCTGCCGATTTTAGTCAAGAGCGGATACTTTTACGATCGCGACGGGTCGCCGCTGGCTCCCACGGACAAAGCAGGCATTTGCCATCGTTGGTGGACCAAGCGCATCGAGTTTAATCGTTGGATGAAAAAGGCACTCTCGGGCACCCGCATCTCGCGCTCCAATTACGTGTGCGGCGGCCTGATGGCCCTGCACGCCCGCGCCTTTACCCGTGTGGCGTTTGACCCGTTTATCACCCGCGGCGAGGACCTGGACTACCTCTTTAACATGCGCATGTTTGGCTACGACGTATGGTTTGACAACGAGTGGACCGTTCGTCACCTGCCGCCCGAGTCCGAGAAGCGCTCGCCGCGCTTTATGCAGGACGTGTACCGTTGGTACTACGAGCGGGCCAAGTTGACGTTCGCTGCGCACCAAAAGGAGCTCATTCCGGTTACGGCTGCATCACTCATGCCCTATCCGGGCCCGTGGATCTCGCGCGAGCTCGACGACCGCGTGCGCAAGACCGCCATGGTCCGCAGCCTGTTTACCCGCGAGCATGAGGGGTATCTACGCATTTGGCGCCACGGTATTGACGAGGCCAAGACCTACGCGCGCCAAAACGCCGCAAGCTATCTGCGTTTCCAGAGCTTCTGGCCCAAGATCATGGACGAACTTTGGCGCGACGCACAACTGATTAGCATCCTGGAGGGGGCTGAATGATTGACCGCCGCGCCCAGCGCGATAATTCAATATCAATCTTTCGCGTGATCGCTGTTGTCTGCGCCATTTTTGTGCTGATGTACTTTGTTTTTGCCCTGGCGACCGGAATCGAGCCAATCGCGACCGTGGTCGCCTGCGCACCGCTGTGCATCTTACTGTGCATTTTTATCTTTTTGACGCTCAATCCCGATTCGGTGCGTTCGCAGTACACCGAAGAGACGCTTTCGGTGGCCTCTGCCATGCTCGAGGACATCAAAGGCGGCCTGACGCAGGAGTCGGCGCTTTTGGTGTGCCAGCGCATTTTGCCCGAGACACGTGCCATGACCGTTGTCATCACCGATGAGAGCAACGTGCTGGCCTGCGCGGGGGAGTTCGAGGAAAAGCTGCTGCCCGATTCCCCCATCCACACACTTGCCACGCGCTACGTTATCGAGCACGGCATCGTTCAGTCATTCAACCGCGTGGTGGACGTGGTGGGTTCGGATGGATCACACAACCATGTTCCCGCCGGTATCATCGCGCCCATCAAGGTGGGCGACCGCACCGTCGGCACGCTCAAGTTCTACTACAAGACCCCGCGTGCCGTCGACCGCACCCAGTATGCGCTCGCCTCGGGCTTTGCCGAGATCCTGTCCACGCAGCTCGCCATCCACGAGCTCGAGGTGCAAAAGGAGCTCACGGCACGTGCCGAGGTGCGCGCCCTGCAGGCGCAGATCAACCCGCACTTCCTGTTCAACACGCTCAACACCATCGCGTCGTTTACGCGTACTGACCCGCTACGCGCCCGCGAGCTGCTGCGCGAGTTCTCCTCGTTCTACCGCGCCACGCTCGACAACTCGGGGTCGCTTATCCAGGTCTCGCGTGAGGTTGCCCAGACCAAGCGCTACCTGACGTTTGAGAAGGCGCGCTTTGGCGAGGACCGCGTGCTGGCGACCTTCGATGTCTCCGAGGATGTCGAGGACACGTTGGTCCCGGCCTTTGTAATCCAGCCCATCGTCGAGAATGCCGTGCGGCATGGCATGGGCGATGACGGTGCCCTGCGGATCGACGTGACCGTCCATCAAGACGGCGACGACGCAATCCTGATTGCCGTGGCCGACAACGGTGTGGGCATGGACGAGGGCACCGCCGCCAGGCTGTTTGATGATCGCTCCGCCCGCCCCGATGCCAGTTCCCCGCAAGGCGGCGGCGCCGGCGTGGCCATGCATAATATTTCTGAGCGCATCCATCGCTTTTATGGACCGCACTCTTATACGCGCGTCGAATCGGCGCCGGGCAAGGGCACCAAAGTGCTCCTGCATCTTGATTTGTCAGAGAGCATCTTTGACATTCAGGAGTAAAATAAAAGGCTATGGGCTCAACGCCAAGCGGCAGATGCCCAGCGTAGTTTGTTGACGAAAGGTTTAATCCCTATGCTGCGTGCGATGATTGTGGATGATGAGGCCCCGGCCCGTTCGGAACTTCGCTTCTTGCTCGAGCAGACGGGCAAGATCGGCACGATCACTGAGGCGTCGAGCGTCCGCTCCGCCATTGAGATGTTGATGGAAAGCCGCGTCGATGTCGTATTTCTCGATATCTCGATGCCCGGCGCTTCTGGTTTGCAGCTTGCCGAGGCACTGCATAAGCTTAAGAATCCGCCGGCGATTGTGTTTGTGACCGCGTATAGCGATCATGCCGTCGAGGCGTTCGACGTAGATGCCGTCGATTACCTCATGAAGCCAGTTGAGGAGGCGCGCCTGGATCGCGCGATCGAGAAGGTCATGCAGCACGCCAAGCCCGTCACGGACAGCAAAGCCACCATCGAGCGCATTCCGGTGGAAAAGGGCGGCCGTAAGGTCCTCATTCCCGTGGATGACATTCGCTTCATCATGGCCAAGGACGATTACTCCTGTATCTATACCATCGATGATCGTTTTCTATCGACGACTTCGCTGGCGCAGTTCGAGGCCAAGCTTTGCGACTTTGGCTTCTTTCGCGTTCATCGCCGCTATATCGTCAACTTGGCGTGCGTCACGGATGTCGAGACGGTGCCCTCGGGCGCTATCCAACTGGGCATTACGGGCGTCGACGAACGCGTGCCGGTCTCGCGCCGCCGCGTTGTGCCGCTCAAGAAGGCCCTGAGCCTCTAGTGCACTGGCCCCGCAGCCCTGTAGACCAATTGTCTGCGGAGCCGTGGGGTTTTATATACGTCGAATCGGTTTTGCAGAAGGGATCCCATGAACAGTGCAAGCGCCAAGCGCATTGACATCATCTCGGACACCCACGGCTATCTTTCGCCCGCGCTTCTGGACGAGCTCAGGGGCGCAGATCTGATCATCCACGCCGGAGACCTCACCTCAGAGATGGATTATGAGTATCTATGCGCCATCGCCCCCGTGCGAGCGGTCCTAGGAAACAACGACTACTACCGTGACTACGGCCCGGATGTAGACCGTCTTGCGCTCTTTACCTACGAAGGCCTCAAATTCGCCGTAGCCCACTACCGCGAAGACCTGCCCGTGGGATCCGTAGACGTAGCCATCAACGGTCACACCCACGTAACCAAAGAAGCCC
>CAJMNP010000076.1 GCA_905214895.1 uncultured bacterium
GCGGCGACGCGGAATTTGGCGGCGAAGAGAACTACCTGCTCATCGCCAGCGACGGTGACTACACCTTTGCCGACGCCGTGCCCTTCGACGCTGACTTCCTCGGCACCGTCCTTCACGACAAGTAAGTCTCCCCGTCCCAAAAAAGACTGGTCTTAGGCGTGGTCGCGCCAGCTGAGGACGCGCTGCTTCATACCCTCGATGTCGAGCACGCCTTCGGCGAAGCCTTTGCGCACGAGCTCCTCGGGAACGTACTCGTCGTAGCGATCAAAATAAGGCACCTCGCCGGGATAGACGAGCTCGATGGGGTCGAAGTCCTTCTCGGCCTCGGCGGCGAGCACCTCAAAGAATGTCTCCTCGTCGGCCTTCATCTTGAACTGCATAAAGTATGGACGCGACGGATCGAGCCCGCGAAGGCCAAGTTCCGCGGCGCATTTAATCTTGAGCATACGTTCGAGTGCCAGAAAGGCGTAGCTGCCCAACCAGGGGAAGAGCACCCAGGTGTCGCCACCCAGGTTGATGAGCGGCTTAGTTCCCGCGCCCGAAATCTCGGCGGTATGACGAGCCTGCGCCAAGCGAGCCCGTGCGTTACCCATAAGGTACGGATATGCTGCGTGCTCAGTGAGCGCTTGGCGCATGCGCTCGAGCACATGCGTGTTAATGTCGCCGGGGCAGTCGCCAAAGTAGGCCGGCACCCGGCCTTTGACCTGCGTGGCAAAGACGGTATGGCGCTTCCAGTCCACTTCTTCGACAATCCAGCAATGGCCGGCGATGGCAATGCGCTCACCGGGCGGGGGCGGATTGACGATCGTGCCCAGCTCGGCCGATTCGTTCCGGACGGTAAACTCCTCGTTTTCCTGGAACACGGCGTAGAACTTAAAGTTGTTGATGATGCGCTCGCCCGCGAGACCCACGATGAGCCCGCCGCCTTCGGTGACCTGGATATGGTCGATCTTAATGAGGTGACGCAGCAGCACGCGATAGTCATCGGCCGAGATGCGATGGAAATAGCTCAGTGTGAGCACGCGCTGGGCAAGTTCGGCCGGCGTGAGTTCGCCGGTGCTGGCGAGGGTCGACATGGTCTGGTGATAGAGCAGACTGTAGGGGAGTCGATCGAGTTCAGGCGGCTCGACCCATTTTTCCTCGCGATAGAGTTGTACGAGCGCGATGCCCTGCAGGAGCTTCCAAGGAATGGTCTCGGGCATCATCGTGCGCGGCTCGGGTTCTTCCTCGCGCATGACAAACCACATCTCGGGCGGAAGGTCGCGACGGCCTGTGCGCCCCATGCGCTGCAAAAAGGAGCTGACGGTAAACGGCGCGTCAATCTGGAAGGCGCGCTCCAGGCGGCCGATATCGATACCGAGCTCCAGCGTAGAGGTGGTGACGGTTGTCTGCGCCTGCTCCTCGTCGCGCATGAGCTCCTCGGCCGTCTCGCGCAGCGATGCCGAAAGGTTGCCGTGGTGGATGAGAAAGCGGTCGGGCTCGTGTCGACTTTCGCAGTAGCTGCGCAGCATGGAGCACACGGCCTCTGCCTCCTCGCGCGAGTTGGCAAAGACCAGGCACTTGCGGCCGCGCGTATGTTCAAAGATATAGCCCATACCGGGGTCGGCGTTGTCGGGTGCCGTGTCGGTGGGGTTGAGAAGCGCCTGCTCGGCCGCTCGTGGGATGTCGACTTCGCCCTCGGGGGCCGAGGAAGTGCGACGGTCTTTGGGAGCGGCCTTGCCCCGCGCCTGCTCGCGACGTTGACGGCGTTCTTCCTGTGCAAGCTGTCCGCTGTGGCACATGTCTTGTCCGGATGCGGGCAGCGCCGCGGGCGCCGCCGTCTCAATACGCTCGCAAGTAAGCACCTCGGCTTCTTGTGGACCCGTGCCTACGAATTCTCGTTGCTGAGCCTGGGGGCCAGAGTTGTAGAAGTGCTCCATGGAGATGCGCCACATGCGGCGCGGTTCCTCAAAGCGGGGGATAACGCAGTCGCGCCCCGTTCCCTGTGAGAGAAAAGCGCCCGTGCGCTCGGGGTCGCCGATGGTGGCCGAAAGGCCAATGCGGCGAGGCTGCACGCCGGCCATGCGCGAGAGTCGCTCGATAAGGCAGAGCGTTTGCCCGCCACGGTCGCCGCGCATGAGCGAATGGACCTCGTCGATAACCACGTAGCGCAGGTCGCAGAACATGCGCGGGATCGCCATGTGCTTGTGGATCAGGAGTGCCTCGAGTGATTCGGGCGTAATCTGTAGGATACCGCTCGGCTTTTTGATGAGCCTAGCCTTGTGCGATTGCGAGACGTCGCCGTGCCAATGCCAGACGGGGATGTCGGCTTCTTCGCACAGGTCATTGAGACGGACGAACTGATCATTGATGAGCGCTTTGAGGGGGCCAATGTAGAGGGCGCCTACGCTCGCGGGTTGGTTCTCCCAAAACTCGGTCAGGATGGGAAAGAAGGCCGCCTCAGTCTTGCCAGATGCCGTAGATGCCGTCAGGAGCACATTATCTTGCGTGTTGAAGATGGCATCTGCCGCCGCAACTTGGATGGAGCGCAGGCTCTCCCAATCGTGGGAGTAAATGAAATCCTGGATAAACGGGGCATATCGGTCAAAAGCGTTCATGGGACCTCCTCTCATCAACGGGCCGATTAACACAACGGGCAGCGGCTCGATATCTTGCAACATCGGCGTTTGCCCAGATAAAACCTACCAAAATAAACTTGTCCCTTTTTGGCAGGTTAGATGGTAAATTCGGCGAAGTTGCGGTCGCCGCCTGCGGTGCCGGTGTCGCCTGTTGCGGCTGCCGGCGCCAGCGCGTCGCCACCGACGCTTTGCAGCAACTCGGCCACGTTGGCATCGGGGTTCTGACACAGGATATCGAGCAGCTCGATAAAGTCACGGATGACCTCACGCGGCGTCAAATGCGTATCGGCTCCCACGCGGCCGAACTCAATCTTGAGGAAGTCCACCAAGTCGTTCTCGGTAAGCGTGGGCGTCCAGCCAAAGTAGCCGGCATGGATCTGCATGAGCTTTTCGATGAGCACCAGCAGCTCCTCGTAGGTGAGCGGCTGCAGGCGGATGATGGGCGCGAGCATGTCTTTGAGATCATCTCGCGCAAAACGGCCCTGAGCGAGACGGCTCCGAAGGGCCTCGTAGGAAAAGACGCCGCGGCGGCGGTCCTCGATAGAGGTCGGCGTGCCACCCATGATCACGCCCAGGTACTGCGCTTTGCCCTGGAGCGTGTCGTTGTACATGGTCAGGATCTTCTCGTAGTTATATTGGCGCGTGATCGCGTTGGGAATCTTGTACAGATTCACGAGCTCGTCGATGAGCACCAGCATGCCCTTGTAGCCGCTGCAGACCAAAAAACGTGCGATGAGCTTGACGTAGTCGTACCAGTCGTCATCGCTGATGATGGTCGAGGAGCCCAACTCGGCGCGTGCCTCACTCTTGGTGCGGTATTCGCCGCGAATCCATTTGGTCACGCGACTCATAGCTTCTTCGTCACCCTCCGAGACGGCCGTGCGATAACGGCGGAGCATGCGGGCAAAGTCAAAGCCGTGGACCATCTCCTCGAGCGGGGCCAGTTGGGCATTGACGGCAGACTCGTCGGCCTCGGCACACGAGGCGACCCAGCGGTCCAGGATAAGGTTGAGCGCGCCGCCCTCGGGGCGCGTCTTGGTCGAAATATTGCGGATGAGCTCGCGGTAGGTGGCAAGGCCCTGGCCCTGGCCGCCCTGTAGGCGGCGCTCAGGGGAAAGGTCGGCATCGGCGACCACGAAGCCCTCGCCCATGGCATGCGTTCGGATGGTCTGGAGCAAAAAGCTCTTGCCGGCGCCATAGCGACCGACCAGGAAACGGAAGCTTGCGCCGCCGTCGGCGATGAGACTTAGGTCGGTGAGCAGGGCGCGGATCTCGACCTCGCGTCCTACGGTGATGTAGGGAAGGCCAATGCGCGGGACAACGCCGCCCTTGAGCGAGTTGAGAATGACGGCGGCGACGCGCTTGGGCACACGGGGTGCTGCGGATGCGGTATCACTCATGGTCTAAGTATCCTCTCACGTCTGCTTCGTAGTCCTCGATAATTTGCGGTCCTGCTGAGCCAAATTCAATAACGGTGTCGCCCACCAGGTCAAAGAGCGCTTCGTTGATGCTATCGACGAGCATGTCCTCACTCTTGCCCGACTGTTCCACCGCCGATGCCGTCTGTGCTGCGTTTTGCTCGAGTAGTGCTCGAAGATAGGCGTCTGCGGCGGGGTCGAGTACGGACGCGGTGTCGGCGGGCGCGGGCGTTGGCGCGAGGAGCGGGGCTACGACGCCAAACTGTTCGGTGGAAATGGTTGGCTCGTCGGCTTCGTTGCGCTCCGTGGGCACCGTGACCGCCTCGGCAATCACGTCGGACGCGGGCTTGGCTTCCAGCTGCTCGGAGCCCGCCACGTCAACCTGTGCGGGCGCATCGTCCTCGCGCTCCTCGTCGATCAAAAGCGCCTCGCGCGTTTGCGCGGCGGCGCTCCGAATGTGCCCCAGCTGACTCAGATCGATATCGATCTTGACGGGCTGATGTGCGGCATCCCATGAAAGCCATGCCGTGATCTCGTCATCGATAATCTTAGCCAGATATTTGGGGACCTTCTCTTCCTTAAGGGGATGGCTGGGATCCAGTGCCAAGCGCAGGCGCTGATCACAAGCGCGCATCATCTCACCGAGCTTGCGACTTTTTTGTCTGCTGCCGTGGATGCGCATGCATTCCCAAAAGCCATTTTGGCAGCGGTAGATGTGAATGGGGTCCAGACGATATTCGCAGTCCTCGTGGCGTTCGGGCGCAAAGAACACGGCCGAGGCAAACATGGTGTAGGGCATGGCCGTCTCCTCCCCAAACAAGCTCGCTACGATGCCGGTCTTTCGGTGCGTGTCATAGTAGCGCGCCATACGGACATACACGGCGCATGCCACGTGGCGCAGGTCGCGATGGTTATTGCGATCGAGCCGCGAGTTACTTAGGTTATACGTGGAGAGGGCATTGATAGCGGCCATGAGTCGCTCCTCGCCCGCCTCGTCGGGCGGAAGGGGGAGCGTGGGCTCGGAGGTTTTGCGACGCTTAGGGGTCTGGC
>CAJMNP010000077.1 GCA_905214895.1 uncultured bacterium
TTGACGGAGCGATTTTGGTTGTTTCTGCAAAAGACGGCGTTCAGGCGCAGACCCGGCCGGCGCAAAAAGCCGAGCAACAGGCATTCGAGGCGCTCGAGCCGTGGGAACAGCGCGAGATCATGCGCTTGGTCGGTAAGTTCTCCCATGTTCTTAACGAAGAGTGCGAGGCATTTAAACGGCAAGTGGCCGCCGAGAACGAGGCTGACGATAAGGGAGAAGGGGAGACATGCGACTCTTAATGAGATTTATGAGGCCGTATCGCGGGCTGATTGCGGTGACGCTGTTTGTACTGCTGATAGATAACGTCGGCACGCTGCTGGTGCCTACAATGTTGGCGAATATGGTCAATACTGGTATCACGACGGGCGATGTCGACTACATTTTACGCAACGGCCTATACATGTTTATCGCGACCAGCATGGCTAGCGGCGGCACGGTGCTGGGCTGCTATCTTTCGGCGCGCCTGGCCGCCAACGTGGCCTGCGATATCCGCAATGCCGTGTACGACAAATCGCTCGAGCTCGCTGCCAGCGATTTTGAGCGCTTTGGCACGGGGTCGATGATCACGCGCTCGCTCAACGACATCAACGTGATTCAGCAGGCCATTCTGCAGACGATTCAGTTGGTGCTGCCGGTGCCGTTCTTGGCCGTCGCGGGCATTATTTTTGCTTGGTTCATCGATCCCGCCATGGGAACGCTGCTGGGCGTGGTGGTTGCGATCGTGCTGGTGGCGGCGGTCTTTACGGTGGCTAACGCCGCGCCGATTTTTATGCGCCTTCAGAGCTTTATCGACCGTATGAACGTGGTGCTGCGTGAGAACATCGTGGGCGTTCGCGTCATCCGCGCTTTCAATAAGGAGCGCCACGAGGAGCAGCGCCTGGACGAGGTATTTAGCGATTACGCTGACAATGCCATTAAGGTCAACCACCTGTTTGTGGGGCTCGACAGCTCCAGCTTCTTTTTGATGAACATCGCCGAGGTGGCGGTGCTGTGGGTGGGCGGCAACCGCGTGGGCGCCCATGCGATGCAAATTGCGAGCATCTCCGCGGTGCTCGAGTATGCAATCCTGATCCTGTTCTTTGTGATGATGGCGCAGATGGTGGTGCTGACGCTTCCGCGTGCCGCTGCATGTCTGAACCGCGCGCAGCAGGTGCTGGAGATTGAGCCGAGCATTGTCGATGGTGAGGGTACGCTCGACGCGGGAACGTCCGACTCAAAGGACGGAACAGGCGCGGTCGCCGTGTTCGACCATATGTCGTTCCGTTTTGACGATGCCGACGAGGACACGCTGTGCGATCTGAACTTTACCTGTCGCCGCGGTCAGACGACCGCGATCGTGGGTTCGACGGGATCGGGCAAATCGACGGTGGCCAAGCTCTTGTTGCGTTTCCACGATGCCACGAAGGGCGCCATTCGCCTGAACGGCGTTGACCTGCGCGACCTTTCGCAAGGTGAGATTCGCGGGCATATCGCTTACGTGCCGCAGAAGGCGTGGCTGTTCTCGGGTACGGTGGCGAGCAACCTGCGCTTTGGCAACGAGGGCGCGACTGAGGCTGACATGCTCCATGCGCTGGAGGTTGCCCAGAGCACCTTTGTGCTCGACCAGCCGCAGGGGCTCGATACCCCGGTGGCGCAGGGCGGCACGAACTTTTCGGGCGGCCAGCGCCAGCGTCTGGCTATCGCCCGTGCGCTCATGAAGCATGCCGATCTATATATCTTCGATGACAGTTTCTCGGCCCTGGACTTTAAGACCGATGCCGCCCTGCGCCATGCGTTGCAAGACGAGACGCGTGACGCTGCCGTGCTCATCATCGCGCAGCGCATCTCGACGATCTTGCACGCCGACCAGATCGTCGTGCTCAAGGACGGTGAGGTTGTGGGCTTGGGCACGCATGGCGAGCTTATGGAAACCTGCGAGGTGTACCGCGCCATCGCGGAATCGCAAATGAAGGGAGGTGAGTAGCATGGCCGAGGAGCTCAGGAAGCAAGGTGGTGTTGTCGATACCGCCGCTGCGGACGCTGCCGATAAAACGGTCGACCAGGCGACCGTAACGCCCGAGCTGGATGACGCCGCCAAGGCTGCAGCCGCGCGCGAGGCTCGCCGCCAGGCGCTCTATGAGGAAAATGAGCGCGCGGAGGATGAGCGCGCTCGAGCCGAGGCGGAGCGCATGCGCGATGTGGACGATGAAGACGAGGACGAGACGCCTCGGGATACCTGGGCGACGGTGCGCCGCCTGTGGAGCGAGGCTGCCGGCGACCATTGGCGCTTCTATATCGTGTTCGCGAGCATTGTGTTCTATGCCATCTTTAACACCGCTGCGCCGGCATATAGCGCCCGCGTGATCGATGAGCTGTGGGGTCACATTCAGGTGGCGTTTGCCAACGACACCACCTTCAACATCACCTGGGAGAACTGCGGCAGGACCATCTTCATCTACTTTATGATCTGGACGGCCGCTGCCTCGTTCTACGCGCTCCAGAGCTTTTTGATGTCGAGCGTGGCCGAACGCCTCAACCTACGTCTGCGTAACCGCATCGCCCAAAAGCTCAATCGTCTGCCGCTCGCCTATTTTGACGCGCATCGTCCCGGCGAGGTCGTCAGCCGTGCGACCAACGACCTGGACAAGATGTCCGAGAGCATGCAGCGCGGCTTGCTGCAGCTTCTGGTGTCGATCGGTACCGTGGTGGGCGCCGTGAGCGTGATGTTCGTGTTTAGCGTGCCACTTACGCTGGTCTTTTTGTTCTTTACGGCGTTGTCGCTGCTGGTGACCAAGGTGGTCTCGCGTCGCACGCATGACGTAACCGGCGAGCGCCAGGAGTGGGTGTCCAAGATTACGAGTGCGGTCGAGGAAGGCTACTCGGGCCGTCTGGTGATTCGCGCGTTTAACCGCGAGCGTCAGAGCTCTGCCGAGGTGCACCAGGCCTCGGGCGAGCTGGCGCGCGTGAGTGCCAAGGCCGACTTTATGATCAACGCCGTGGGCCCCGCGGTGCGCTTTATCGGCCGCCTGGCACAGATCGTGATTGCGATTGTGGGCTGCAGCATGCTGGTTGCCGGCCACATGACCGTCGGTGTGTTCCAGGCGTTCTTCCAGTTTATCTACGAGGCATCCGAGCCCATGACGCAGCTGTCGTTTACCTTCAACTCGCTGCAGAGCGCGCTGGCGAGTGCGGAGCGCGTGTTCGACCTGCTCGATGAGCCCGAGATGGAGGCGGATCCGCAGCCGGGCGAGGCTGCCAAGCTGCCGGGTCGCGTGAAGGGCCGCGTCGCCTTTGAGCATGTGCGCTTTGGCTACACGCCCGAAAAGCCGCTTATGCGCGACGTGTCGTTTACCGCCGAGCCAGGCCAGAAGATCGCCGTGGTGGGAACCACGGGCGCGGGCAAGACCACGCTCATCAACCTGCTCATGCGCTTCTACGAGATTGACGGCGGGCGCATTACGCTCGACGGCGTGGATACGAGCCGCATGGATCGTGGCGAGCTGCGCCAGCAGTTTGGCATGGTGTTGCAGGACGCCTGGCTGTTCGACGGAACGATTGCCGAAAACATCGCCTACGGCTGCCCCGAGGCGACGCGCGAGGAGGTCGTGGCTGCCGCCCGCGCCGCGCAGGTCGACTTCTTTGTGCGCACCATGCCGCAGGGTTATGACACGCGGGTGGCCAACGATGCCGAGAGCATTAGTCAGGGCCAGCGCCAGCTGCTGACCATTGCGCGCGTGCTGCTCAACAACCCGGCGATTCTCATCCTGGACGAGGCGACGTCGAGCGTGGACACGCGCACCGAGCTTGCCATCGGCCGCGCCATGGACGCGCTCATGCGCGGGCGCACGAGCTTTGTAATCGCGCATCGCCTGTCGACGATCGTTGATGCCGACCTCATCCTGGTCATGGATCACGGCAACATTATCGAGCAGGGCACGCACAAGGAGCTGTTGGCTGCCGAGGGCGCCTACGCCGACCTCTATCTGAGCCAGTTCGCATGATGTGACAAAGGGACAGTCCCTTTGTCACATCACAAATAAGGCGCGCCGGGGGCGAATCCTCTGGCGCGCCTTTGCGTTGGCGTCAATGTTGTCGGTGGTCGTTCGCCTCTAGCGTTCGTCCACGAGTTTGGCGACGAGGGCTTTGAGCTCGGCCACCTCTCGCTCGAGTTCCTTGACGCGGCGGGCATTCTCGGTGATGCCTTGGCGGTTGAGCGCGGACTGCTCGGCGGCATCGTCGGGCATGTACTCGCGATGCTGCTTGGCATCGAAGCTCTCCTCGAATACGCGGCAGCCGTTGCGCTTGATGATGCGTCCCGGCACGCCCACGACAGTGCAGTTGTCGGGCACGTCCTTGACGACAACCGAGTTGCCGCCGATCTTGACGTTGTTGCCGATGCGAATGTTGCCGAGCACCTTGGCGCCTGTGCCCACGGTGACGTTGTTGCCCAGGGTGGGGTGGCGCTTGCCGGTCTCGTTGCCGGTGCCGCCAAGCGTGACGCCCTGGTAGAGCACGCAGTTGTCGCCCACGACGGTGGTTTCGCCGATGACGACGCCGCTGCCGTGGTCGATGAATACGCCGGGATAAATTTTCGCGGCGGGAGGGATTTCTATGCCCGTAAAAATTTTGGAGCATTGACTGACGATGCGGGCGAGCAGTTTGAGGTGAATCCGATAAAGAAAATTGGCGAATCGGTGGTGAGATAAGGCGTGCACCCCCGAATACGTCAAAAATATTTCAAATTTATTTCTCGCGGCGGGGTCGTTCTTCTTCGCGGCGGCGATATCCGCCCGCAGCCTTTTAAACCACATCTGTTTTCTCCTTTTTCATTTTATCGGCGGGCAATTTTCTTTACTTACTTTCCGCCGTCCCCGACAAGCGGGCGATTTAGCGGCGGCGCACAAGAAAAACGCAACCGTTTTTGTCCGAAATAAAAAAAGCGCCTCTATACCAAATAGCCGATACTATATAGTATAAAGGCGCGGTCAAACGCTGTTCCACTTTATTTCGAAAAAGGCAAAACTTTTTTCAAAGCGCGCGCTTTTTCCTCATTTCGCCCGATAACGGAGGCTGCCGCAGAGGATTAGTC
>CAJMNP010000078.1 GCA_905214895.1 uncultured bacterium
TGCGCGACGCACCCATCTGCTCGTAACAAGGCTCAGAGTTGACCATCGGCTTTTTGGGATAGTTGGCGATAAAGTCCTGCGGCAAGTGCCAAGCCTCGGGCTGGCCCTCGTAGTTGTGGCCGGGCTGGAACATGTAGAAGTCCAAGCGGTCCAGGTACCGTGCCGGGATGGTGCGGTTGCCGCGGTTGATATGCATGGTGCGCAACGCCTCGGGCGCGCGATTGACGACTTCGTCGAGGGCATCCTCGTAATAGGCGATCGCCTCGTCGCTGGTAAAGTCGGTATCGCCCGTCACCACGTAAACGGGGTCGAACTCACCCAGGTTCTCGACGACGCGGGCAACGTGGGCACGGACCTCCTCGCGCGGCATAACCTCGGCACCGCAATGCTCGGCAATCTTGGCGCCCCAGGTACCGGGCACGTAGTTGCACCACATAAGCACGAGTGCCGGACGAATGCCGTGCTCGACGGCAGCGCGACACATGGCGGCGGCACGATCCCAGTACGCTTGGTTGGGTCGGGACCAATCAAAATGCACGCCATCCTCGCTGGCATAGGGCCAAATGCCCAGATCGGGGCAGCAGCGATCCCACTGCGGCAGCGTGTTGATCTGCAGCACGTTCATGCCCTGCTCGGCGCGACGGGTCAGATAGTAGTCCCAATCGGCCTCGGCAATGCTCGTAAACGCGCTCCAGCACGTATCGGCAAACCAAAAGAACGGTTTGCCCTCGCACAAAAAGCCATCCTGGCGACCGTTGACGGTCAGCGTTCCCAAACTCATCTGCATGTCCTTTCGTTCGATAAAGGATTTGCGAACCGCCGGAAACTTTCGCGGCAACCCCGCGCGAAAGCCCCCGCCGCTTGGCAAACCCTCGCGGGCGAATCTCACCCGCCCCCCATCAGTCTACCTTGCAAGAAGGGCCCCGCCGGGCTTGCGCCTGACGGGGCCCTGTCGTGTAGGTGAGGTCATATGCAACCGAATGGTTTGGCCTTAGGCCTCCATCTCGGCGAGTTCCTCCTTGGAGAAGCCGCAGGCAAAGACGACGGCAGCGGCGATGACAAAGGAGATTGCCATACCAACAATAGCCCAGACGGTGTTCATCTGGCCACCCTGCAGGTAGTTGGTGAAGACCAGGAAGTTGGAGGCACCGCCTGCGAGGTAGTAGGTAACACCCATGAGGCCGGAGAACACAGCGCCGATAGCACCGCCGATGAACATGCCAAACATGGTGCGACGGAAGCGCATGAGGATGCCGAAGAGCGCGGGCTCGGTGACGCCGCCGGCGATGGCGGAGATGACGTAACCGATGGCGAGAGACTTCTCGTCGGGGTTCTTCATCTTGAGGAAGGCACCGAAGGCGCAGCCCCAGACAGCGGCCATAGCGCAGTTGGTGGAAACGAAGACGAAGGGATCGTAACCGGCAGCGATGATCTGAACCTGGGCGAGCAGGATGACGGGCATGTGCATGCCGCAGACCACGAAGAGCTGCCAGAAGGCGCCGAGGATGGCCATGACGATCAGGATGCCGATGCCGCCAAGGTCAGCAAGGCCGAAGAGGGCGTTGGCGATCAGCGTACCGATCTCGTTGCCGATCGGAGCGAGGACGATGAAGGCAATGGGGATCGTGACGATCATGGTGCAGAACGGCGTGAAGACCGTGGACAGCACGTCGGGCATAACCTTCTTAAAGAACTTCTCGATGAAGTACAGGACGGGCACCGAAAGGATGATCGGCAGGACGGACTGCTGATAGTTGGCAGCAGCGATCTGGATGCCGTAGACGGAGATGATGCCGCCGCCCTCCTGGGTGGCGACGCTCACCACGGAAGGAGCCATGAGGGCGCCACCGAGCAGCATGCCGAGCACCGGGCTGGCGCCGAGCTTCTTAGCCGCGGCATAACCCAGGTAGATGGGGATAAAGGTGAACGTGGCCTCGTACAGCGTGGTGTAGAGGAACGTATAGGTCGGGTCGTCGGCCGAGAGCACACCGAGCATGGTGGGGCCGAGGACGGCCGCGATGGTACGGAACAGACCGCCGGCCATGAGCAGCGGGATGAGCTGGGTCATGGAGCCCGACAGATAGTCGAGGATGATATTGGGCAGGTTCTTGAACTCGAACTTCTCCTTGGGAGCATCGAGGTTCTCGTTGACGGCCTCACCCTGCTTGACACCGGAGATGGCGACGAACTCGGCGAGCACCTTGGGCACGTTCTGGCCGATGATGACCTGGAGCTGGCTGCCGGCAAACTGGCAACCCAGAACACCCTTGACCTTCTTGATCTTCTCCACGTCGGCCTTGCTGTTATCCTTGAGCGTCAGACGCAGGCGCGTCATGCAGTTGGTGGCAACGGAAACATTCTCCGCACCGCCCACGAGCTCGAGGACATCGGTGGCAATCTGCTTGTTATCTACTGCCATGGGACCCCTCCCCATATCTTCGTGTGCCAGCCCCCTTGGGCTTAGGCACGCCTTTGGCCCGGCGACTATAACCCCTTACGGTTGCCGGACCCTTGGATACGCTTTTGTAAACAAGGTGTTTACTGAACGTTTACGGGCTTTAGTTTACACGGAGCGCCTGATTTGTGGCGATTTTGCCGTCTGGAGTCCGGTGAACGGTAGGAAATCGGGGGTGAACGTATTTGAATGGCGGGAGACGGTCTCTTTGACCCTCTATTGATATATAGCCATTTACGTGGGATTTTATTTTGATGAACACCTCACTGATCTGTTAACTCATCAACAGAATCCCTGCTAGAAGCTAGTAAACATACGTTTAGTAGTTCACGACGTGTTCAATTTTGCCGTTTACCGAGTTCATCTGGTTATTCTTCAATTCTAGATTACACTAAACATGTTTAGTTTGTATTGCCGCAGATGCCAGGCATTCGCGGCGCAAGGGAGGCAGCTCATGGAACTCAAATTGTGTACCTACGCAACCGTCACCACCTTGGGCGACTTTGGCCCCTGGATCAGCAAGGTCGTACTCGACCTGCCCTGCACCGTGCGCGCCAACGACATCGACGCGAACACCTTCCATATATATGTAGAGCGTCACGAGCGCTCGGGCGATGTTCTGATGCGCAAGGAACGCGGCGCCGACCATGCCGCGCCCTCCGTGGGTTACATCGACATTCTCGCCGCATATCCGTGCGACGAGAACGGACGTAAGCTCGCCGTGGGCACCCATGTGGCGCTCGAGGTCGCCGAGCAGCGCCTGACCAAGACCATCGAAGGCGGCGTCATGGGCTCGCGCATGCTCGATGACCAGCTGCGCATCACGCAGCTCACAGCTCTTCCCGGCAACGACGGCGACGATCCCACCTGCGGCCTGGTCTTCGACACCTGCCGTGGCGATATCTGCCCCGCGCTCAAAGGCTGGAGCAACGCCACGCAAAAGACCGCCGTCGACGGCATCGCGCTCGAATACGGCTTCTTTGAGCCCAGCTTTAAGGCAGAGGACTCGGCCTGCTTCAATCCCTTCGCGCCCGAGGCGACGGTCGTACCCCAAAAGGCACCGCTCGTGGTGTATCTGCACGGCGCCGGCGAGGGCAAGGGCGCCACGCAAGGCGAAGGCGCTACGCGCGCCTATATCGGCAACCGCGTGACGGCCATTAGTCAGGCGCAGATCCAGCGCTACTTTGGCGGCTTTGCCTGGGTGCTCGTGCCGCAGTCGCCCACGTTTTGGATGGACAACGGCGTCGAGCAACTCGGTCGCTCCAACCAGAGCATCTACTCCTCCGTGCTCAAGGCGCTTATCGACGAGTTTGTCGCCGAGCATGTCGACCGCATCGACACCGACCGCATCGTGGTCGCCGGTCTTTCCAACGGCGGCTTTATGACCCTGCGCCTGTGCGCCGACTACCCCGATTTCTTCGCCGCGGGCCTTCCCTGCTGCGCCCCGTGGTACAACGCCACGGACAAGGACGTGGCCGCGCTCGCCAAGACGCCGCTGTGGTTTACGCACTCCAAGGGCGACGAGCTCGTGCACCCGCAACAGACCGTGCTGCCGCTGTTCGCGCGCCTGCGC
Organism: uncultured bacterium; assembly: GCA_905214895.1. The sequence goes on from CAJMNP010000078.1 coordinate 4,029, forward strand.
GGTGCCGGCGCCAACGTGCATCTCACCTACTTTAGCCATGTCGAGGACCTGACCGGCGTGTATCGCGAGGCCGACGGCTCGGCCAAGAAGACGTTCAACCATGGCGTGTGGATCCACCAATTCAACGACCTGTGTTATCAAGACTTCGACGGGGGCAACGTACTCATCGACGGCGAGCCGGTGGGCTGCTGGGAGTGGTCGGCCAGGGTCGACCGCTAAGCCCTCCCATCGCGGGGACCGGGGTTTAGTCTCGCAAACGTCCTCGGGCATGCATGGGCTGGCGCTTTGCGCTTCGCGCTGCGCCTGCCCATGCCCCCTGCGGAATGTTTGCAAGACTAAGCCCCGGTCCCCGCTGCGTTGCCATTGTCGTTGGCCCTGGCCGGGCGCTTCCGGCAGCACGCCGGGTCGGTGGCGATGAGGGGTGTGGGCCCGTCTTGCCTTGCGCGTAACTGGCTGAATTTTTTTGGTTGGAGCTGTTCCTATGTCTCAGAATTTGACTCGGGTGATTGTTACTACCGATATGGAAGTCGATGATATGAACTCTCTTGTTCATTTGGCTCTGTATCTTAACTTGCTTGATGTTCAGGCTGTGGTGTACACGGCTTCGCAGTATCACTTTCTTGGCGATGGCATCCATACGCTGGGTGAGGTGAATCCGCATTGGCGGACTAAGGGGCGTCGCTCTTATGAGTGGGCCGTTGTGCCGCATGAGCCCGACCCGCTGGCCGGCGAGCTTCGTGAGTATCGGCCGTTTCCCGAGCATTGGATCGAAAATCTTTGGAGCAATGAGTACGCCCAGGCTTGGCCGCAGCTACAGGCCAATGCCATCGCCGCCGATGAGCCGCCGTTTCCTACGCCGGCTCAGATGATTGAGCGCACGTTTGTGGGAAACGTTGCTTTTGAGGGTGACGTGACTGAGGAGACTGAAGGGTCGCGCGTCATCGCCGATGCCATCATGGATGACGACCCCCGCACGCTGTGGCTGCTCAGCTGGGGTGGTATGAATACGATCGTTCGTGCCCTCATGAGTATTG
>CAJMNP010000079.1 GCA_905214895.1 uncultured bacterium
GCCACGACGACGCAGTCCTTGTAGCCGGCAGCGGCGATCTTGGCGCGGTCGATCTTGAGCATGGGCTGGCCAGCCTTGACGACGTCGTCGGCCTTGACGAAGCCCTCGAAGCCGTCGCCGTTCATGTTGACGGTATCGACGCCAACGTGCACAAGAACCTCGATGCCGCTATCGGACTGCAGACCCACGGCGTGACCCATGGTGACGGTCACCTTGCCGTCGCAGGGAGCGTAGACCAGATCGTCCTCGGGCCACACAGCGCAGCCCTTGCCCAAAACCTCGCCACCAAAGACGGGATCGGGCACGTCGGCCATCTTGATGACCTTGCCCTTGACGGGCGAGCACAGCACGTCGGCGCCGGCAGAAGCAGAGATGGAGGCCGGAGCAGCGGCAGCCGCGGGCTCAGCCTTCTTCTTGAACATGTCAAACAGACCCATACATTTTCTCCTCTTGATTAAGCGCAACGTTATGCGCATGCCTATGGTGATTATAGTGCCAAATGGTTCAAATGCTAAGGTGGGGACTCGAATCGCGAGCCCGTCCCAAGGCTTTTCCCCGGTGGCACTCATCTTGTCGATTAAGCCAGGCCCTCGGCACCGTTGGACTTGATGATCTTCTGGTAGGCGAAGAAGCTGTCCTTGCGGCGGCGCTCGTAGGTGCCGGTGCCGTCATCGTACTTATCGACGTGGATAAAGCCGTAGCGCTTGCGCATCTCGCCGGTGCCGGCCGACACCAGGTCGATGGGGCCCCACCAGGTGTAGGCAATCAGGTCGACGCCGTCGGCAATGGCCTCGCCCATGGCCTTGACGTGGCTGCGCAAGTAGGCGATACGATACGGGTCGTGGATGGAGCCGTCCTCCTCGACCTCATCGTAGGCGCCCATGCCGTTCTCGACCACCATCAGCGGAATCTCGTAGCGGGCGTAAATCTCGTTGAGGGCGATGCGCAGACCCAGCGGATCGATCTGCCAGCCCCAGTCGGTGGACTCCAGATAGGGATTCTTGCCGCCAAAGGTCATGTTGCCCTCGGTCATCTCGTGATCCTTGTGGGTGCCCACGGTGCCGGACATGTAGTAGCTAAAGGTGTAGAAATCGACCTTGCCGTCGGCGATATCCTGCAGGTCGCCGTCCTCCACCACAAGCTCAACGTCGTTCTCGGCCCAGAAGCGCTTGGCATAGAACGGATACTTGCCGCGCACCTGCACGTCGGAGCAGTACCAGTTCATGGCATTCATCTCCTGCTGCGTTGCGAACACGTCGGCCGGATCGCACGTGGCGGCATAGGAAAGGATGAAGCAATCCATGTTGCCCATCTTAAACTGCGGGTAGTGCTCGTGGGCATAGCGCACGACACGGCCGCTGGCGACAAACTGGTGATGCAGGGCCTGCATACGGGCCTGCGGCGTGATGTGGACCGCCGAAGCCGGGCCCTCAAAGCCCTGGATCATGCTGGTCCCAAAGAGATTGCCCATGTCCTGGGTGCCGCAGTTGATCTCGTTGAAGGTGAGCCAGAACTTGACCTTGTCCTGATAGTGGTCGAAGACGGTCTGGCAGTACTTCTCAAAGAAGCCGATGAGCTCGCGGCTCGCCCAGCCGTTGTACTTCTCGACCAGGTGATAGGGCATCTCGTAGTGCGACAGGGTCACGAGCGGCTCGATATTGTGGGCGCGCAGGCAGTCGAAGACGCGGTCGTAGAAGGCGAGGCCGGCCTCGTTGGGCTCGGCGTCGTCGCCGTTGGGGAAGATGCGGCTCCAAGAGATGGACATGCGGAACATGTTGAAGCCCATCTCGGCGAACAGCGCGATATCCTCCTCGTAGTGATGGTAGAAGTCGATACCGTCATGATTGGGGTAGAAGCGGTCGGGGTCGATGTCGATCGTAATCTGACGCGGCTCCTTGTAGCTGCCGCCCAGGAAGTGGTCGTCGACGGAAGGGCCGCGGCCGTCCACGTTCCAAGCACCCTCAAACTGGTTGGCGGCGGTGGCGCCGCCCCAATAGAAACCCTCGGGGAACTTGATGTTTGCCATGAGCATCTCCTTTGCATTGCGGGTCGATAGGCCGAGTATCGCCCACGCACGCGACAGGCAGGGGCAGGGGTGCCAAACCCGACACTTCTTTTCGCAGACGCGCGCTGCAACAGCGCTGCAGCTGAAACTTTTTGACACCGAAGGAGCGAAGACGATCCGCCCCGCGCTTACCGGCGGTATGCCGCGGGGGTGCAGCCATACTTGTCGTGAAACTTACGGTAGAAGAAGCTCATGTTTTCATAGCCCACCGCATGCGCAGCCGCCCCGGCCGTGGCGCCGCCGCGCAGAAGCTCGGCCGCACGTACCAGGCGTCGCTCCTGCACAAGCTGCCTAAAGGTCTTGCCCACATGGCGCTTGAGAAGCGCCGTCGCATAATTAGGGCTCAAGCCAAACTCCGCCGCCATCCCCTCGAGGGAGCATGCAGCGAATTCACAATCGATATAGCCAAGCATTCCCGTCACCAGGGCAGTGGGCCCCGCCGTGCCGTCCGCCGCGCCGCGCACCAGCTCGCGCTCGTAGCAATCCATGAGCTCGGCCAAAAACAGCCGAAACAGACGCAAGACGATCTCGGGACCGTTGGGGCTCGGGTCGTACAGCTCGCAGAGCATCTCCTGCATGTAGCGCCGAATCCGACGGCTCTCGCCGCAGTAAAAACGGACATGGCCCCGATGGTCCGTCTCGCTGTTGAGCGCGTTGAACAAAAACCGCGAGACCGCGCTCTCGCGCGAGAGGCTCGACTCGAGACTCCGGCGCAAAAAAGAGCGTGAAACGGTCATGCTCAGCATGATGTCGTCCTCGCCGAGCGCCGCCACGGCATGAGGGCAAAGGGCGTCGAGCAAAAGCACCTCGTTGCGGCGCAACTCGAGCCTCTCCCCCGCCACCGTCTGCGGGCAGCGCCCGCGATACACATAGCTCATCTCCACGTAATCATGCACGTGCTCGGGAACTGCATTAAAGCGCGAGTTTTTCCTTATCGTCAGGCCACGCGGCATGCCGGGCTGGGCATAGGCAAACCCTGGCTGCCCAATCTTGCGCACTGGGCATCCGTCGATTTCGACATGCTCGGTCATAATCGACCAATCAAATGCCATGCCGTCTTTATAAGCGATCTCACTGGCGCTCAGTTCGCTGAGCCTACGCTCGAGCTCGTCGATCTCCATGGCTTGCCAATCGTTGATTTAGTCATAGTTCGTCGTGATTCAGATATTAGCAGAACGCGCCGACGCGTCCATAATCTGTACTATGCAGCAGATCGATCGACCCAAGGAGGATCCATGACCGCACACTATCAGCAGGTGCTCGAGGGTACATACGACAACCATGTGCTTCCGTTTTTGTGGATGAAGGGCGAGAGCCATAAGACCATTGCCGAGTATCTGGAGAAGATCGCCGGCGCCGACATCCACGAGGTCTGTCTCGAAAGCCGCCCACACCCCGATTTTTGCGGCGAGGGCTGGTGGCGCGACTTGCGCTTTGTCATTGACGAGTGCAAGCAGCTGGGCCTTAAGCTCTGGATCTTGGACGACGCGCACTTCCCCACGGGCTTTGCCAACGGCGCCGTCAAGGAGGCCGTGCCCGAGCTCCGCAAGATCGTGCTCACGCACCGCACGTTCGACATCGTGGGCCCCACGTCCGCCGCGAGCATCGCGCTCGCCAACATGCTCGACAAAACGGAGCGCTTCTACGGCGTGACATTTATGCAGGACGGCAGCCCCGTCGACGTCGCTTACCGAGTAATCGACGATGCAGACGGCAACCCCAGCCGCCTGGTCTTCGATGCACCTGCGGGCCTCACGCAGGCATGCGTGATGTTCACGAGCGGCAAGACCTCCTACAACGAGGACTACATCAATATGGTCGACCGCACCTCGGTGGCGCAGCTCATCGATGCTGTCTACGAGCCGCATTTTGAGCATCTGGGCGATGAGTTTGGCAAGACGATCCTGGGCTTTTTCTCCGATGAGCCCGGATTTGCCAACGAGAAGGGCACCACGGGCCCCGATGGCATCTCGGACACGCTCATCGGCAAGGCCACCGCGCCCCTACCCTGGTCGGCCGAGCTTGAGCGTCGCCTACGCGCGGCACTGGGCGAGCGCTACCTGGCCGAGCTCCCGCACCTGTGGGACCGCGAGCCGGCCGGCGCGCACGTACGCCACGTCTATATGGACATCGCGAGCACCCTCTATAAGGAGTGCTTCTGCGACCAGCTCGGAGACTGGTGCCGCGCGCGCGGCGTGCAGTACATCGGCCACGTTATCGAGGACAAGGACTGCCACGCGCGCCTGGGCGTGGGCGCCGGGCACTGCTTCCGCGCCGTGGGCGGTCAGGACATGGCGGGCGTCGACATCGTGATCAACCAGCTGGTACCCGGCATGGACCGCGGCCTTCACAGCTACGGACGCGGCGTGTGGGACCTCGAGTTTTATAACTACGTGCTGCCCAAGCTGGGCTCCTCGGCAGCACACCTCGATCCCAAAAAGCAGGGGCGCTGCATGGCCGAGGTCTTTGGCGCCTTTGGCTGGCACGAGGGCCTGCGCGAGATGAAGTGGATCGCCGACCACTTTATGGTGCGCGGCGTTAACTGGTTTGTGCCGCACGCCTTTAGCATGGCTGCCTTCCCCGACTGGGACTGCCCGCCGCACTTCTACGCGCACGGCCAAAACCCCCAGTTTGCGCACTTTGGCAAGCTCATGAGCTACATGAATCGCACGGCGAGCCTGCTTTCGGGCGGGCGGGCCGCCACACCGGTGGCGCTTCTGTACCACGCCGATGCCGAGTGGGCCGGCGAAGCCTCGTTTATGCAGCACGCCGCCGCCGAGCTCATGCGCGCGCAAATCGACTTTGATATTGTGCCGGCCGAGGCATTTGAGGATGCCGAGCGCTATACCGTGGCGTTTACCGCGGACGGCGGGTTTACTGTAAACGGGCAGGCATACCGCTGTCTGGTCATGCCCGGCGCCGAGTTTGTCGGCGGGGCTGTACTTGACTTTGCCGCGCGCGCCGCGGCCGCAGG